>CAYOPE010000016.1:0-20808 GCA_964405805.1 uncultured Candidatus Saccharibacteria bacterium
GCGCCCCTCATTCGTTACGACAACTACTTCGCGTTATCGAATAACTTCCTCGAACATGGCGCCGACTTCGTCGTGGGTGTTCCACAACTGACCCTTGAAGGAAGCGTCAGCGCACCCGCCGAGGTCGGGGCGTTCGAGCGTCGAACCGATGTCCATACCGTCGTTCGCCTGCAGGCCGTTGAGGGTCCACTCATTCCCGGGGTTCACCGCCACGGCGTGTCGCAAGTTCATCAAGCTGTGCGACCCGATCGTGGATCCGAATTATCGGCAGGGATTCTTTCTGCCGTACCCGGAGATCTCGCAGGTGACGATGGTGGAAGCGTACGCCGACAACAACTGGATCGAGTATGGTCAGTGGATGTGGGATCGGTTCTTCACGCAGAAGGCCGATGTCTCGCTCCGCGACGTGCTTACCCGCTAGCTACCCGAAGGAGTTCATGATGGAAAGGACGATCGATCTGGTGTCCGGCGGCAAACGCGGGTTCATCTGTCCCGACTGGGCGAAGCCGCACTGGGATGCAACCCAGTGTTCTATCGAACACTGCACCGACGGAACTTACCTGGTGTTGTGCCACAGCACGCAGGAAGGTATCTACGTCGGCGAGACGCGAGAAGAATGTGCGCAATGGCTTCGGGGTGAGATCTAGTCTCGCCCCTACGCTAAAGTTTCCTGGTTCACTTGAAAGCAACCAGAGGCCGCCTTGGCACAGTTCAAGGCGGTTTTTCTTTTTGCTTTTAAGCCTTTGGTAGAGTTGTTCAAAATCTGCTAAAATTCACAACATATGGACTCTAAAGAAATCAACAGAATAATAGAAACTATTAAGATACCCCATTTCTACAGAGATTTGATGGTTCTAATCGGTGGGCTAAGTTTTGGTGTGCTAGTTTATTATTTTTATCACCCACAAGTTAACAGAATTTTAAACACTTTTGAAATAAAAAATTTTTCTTTAGAAGTTGATTTTCTTATACTAGTTCTTAGTTATATTTTAGGTAGGTTGCTTTTAATTTTATCTAAAATAATTTTAGCCATTTATTATTTCGTAATTAAAATTTTCACAAGAAGAATTTATCTTAGGTCGTTTAAAGCTTTATATCAGGAGCAAAAAATGCGTTGGCACTTGTTTATTTCAAGAACTAATACTCCACACTCAACCTCAGTTCATGCATTGGAAACTACGACTACTGTTGCCGAAATGGGGCTAATTAAAGAAAAGTTTCCAAGTGTTGCCGATAACTTTGAGCGCGAAAACTTAAATGCTATATTCTTGAGTATCTTAACAGCCACACTATTTTTGGGATTAGTACCTTTTAAATGGAATCTGGTGATACCTTTCTTAATTAGTTTTTGCTTATTGGTACAGAGTAATTCAAGAATCAACTATAACAACATTCAACTTTTTGAAGCAGCAACCAAGGAAGCTGAAAGAACAAGACAACAAACACTCAAAATTTAGCTATGGCAATCTGGATATGGAATAATCTTGTAGGTACTATAGGAATTATTGTGGGTGGATTTATTGCCTACCACGTTTATTTTTTATCCAAGAAAATTAACTTAAAAGATAGACTTTCCCACAAGGACAGTATAATTAAGAGAGTTCAACCACTACTAGAAAACATAAGAAATGGAATTAACGTTGAAGTTGAACTAGTTAACGTAAAAAAATATTTAAAGTATTACCCACATAACAACTCTTTGAATAAAAATGGATATACTTACATGAGAGCAGAGCTTAAAGCATTGCGATTTGACGGAGTAGAATTTTTTTGTGAAGTTCAAGCAATATATAAAAAACCTAACGGTAAATTCAGTCTTACAAATGGGGAAAGATATATTAAACAGGATAAAAATACTTTAGTGGGAGGAACTATCCCATACGAGTGGATTGAACACGTTGATCCGAATGGAGACGAGTTTAGTTATAGACCACAGTTTTTTACGAATTTTAAGGGAGATGGAAAATCACCATATAAACGTTTCTCGTTCTATATTGAAAGTGATACGTACCAAAAAGGAAGCGATCCAACTGATTGGCAATGGAAAAGTATTGATGTTGAAACCTCTAACTAGTCCATAATTTTGCCTTGATAAGATCAGTTCCAACTTTAGTCCACAATTCCCGCCACAAAGGACATCTGCTGATCACAGGTGTTTTTTGTTTCTAAACTTGATATAATACACTTATGGAAAAGCAGAAATTTGTAATTCATCTTGTGGGACGGCCGTGCTCAGGTAAATCGACACTGGAGAGCTTGATTGGCGAGAAAGTCGCCGAAAGTTTTCGCGTGGACTATGACCATCTGAAATGGCAGCTGTCTGATTATCATCGCGACAAGCATCGAGATCTGGTTCAGAGAATTACGCGCGGACTCTATGAGACAGTTTGCGCGCAACAGGTCCCGTTGGTTTTGCTGAATTTGTTTGCACACAATGAACAAGACCTTGCAGACTATAAAAAGATTGCCGAATCAAATGGCTATAAATTTATTTCTGTTTTACTTACAGCGCCGGACGAAGTTCTGGTTGAACGATTTCGTAAACGCCTTGAACACGCACAGAAAATTGGCCAAAAGGTTTCGATTGTTGACGAGCAAACCTTTCGATCCTGGTTGGCAACTCAGTATTTTTTCCCATCTGACGCTATCGAATTTGATACTTCGAAAGTCACCATGGAATCCGTCCGTGACGAGATTTTAAGTATAATGGTATAATTATTTTATGAATCAGACTTATTTGGTTTTAATTATCATGATTGTGGGATTTGGGGTCCTGGCTTTTTTGCAATTTCGAAAGAAAGAGGAGCCGAAGCAGGATTCGGAAGCGCTGAAGGTCATGATGGAATGGATGAAGGAGATCAAGGCTGGCACAGAGTCCACGAAGCAGACCATGGAGAAAGAAATAAAAGAAACCAACAAAGCAATCAATGAGAGACTAGACAACGCAGGAAGAGTGATAGCAGCACTTAGCAAAGAGCTTGGCGGCATGGCGCAGATCGGGCCAGACATCAGACGATTGTCAGAAACACTCGCAAGCCCTAAAATGCGTGGCAACTTCGGTGAAGAAGTTCTGGAAAATATGCTTAATCAAGTATTCCCGAAAGAATTCTGTAAATTCCAGTATCGATTTAAAAATGGGGAAGTCGTAGATGCTGCTGTGAAAGTTGGCGATTTGCTTTTGCCGATCGACAGCAAGTTTAGTATGGAAAATTACCGACTTTATAAAGAAGCTAAGACAGATGAAGCCATGGAGGATCAGAAAAAGCTATTTTTGAAAGATGTGAAGAAGCGTGTCGATGAGATTCACAAAAAATATATCTTGCCACAGGAAGGAACTTATGATTTCGCGCTCATGTTTATACCAAGCGAAGGAATTTATCTGGAAGTGGCAGAAGATTTGCCGACCTGCGCGTACGCTCGTGACAAAAAAGTCGTCATGGTCGGGCCAAACACTCTGTATTTAACTTTGCAGACTTTTCTGGTATCATTGCGAGGTCAGCAGATAAACAAAGCCGCGCAGCAGGTCCTGGCTATGATAAACGGAATCAAGCAAGAAGGCGACAAGTTTGGCAAGACTCTGGACGTCATGGCCAATCATGTGAAGAATACGAACAATACTATGGGTCTGGTGATTGACGGCTACAGTAAACTTCGTGGGCAAATTACCAATGCTTCTAATTTACAATTAGACGAAAAGGTCGAAACAATTAAAACTATAGAAGATAAATTACTATGAAAGCTGAACAACGTGTTGGTTTTTTTGTAGACGTACAAAATTTATACTACACCGCGAGAAATGTGTATAATGCGCGCGTGAATTTTAATTCAGTTCTAAAAGACGCTGTGGGTGATAGGCCGGTCGTTCGCGCTATCGCCTATGGCATCAAAGCTGACATGCCAGAAGAAAATACTTTTTTCGAAGCACTGAAGAAAGCAGGATTTGAAGTCAAACTAAAAGAGCTCCAGACTTTTTATGGCGGAGCCAAGAAGGGTGACTGGGATGTGGGGATTGTCATGGATATTATTAAACTTTTGCCAAAACTAGATGTAGTAGTGCTGGCATCAGGTGACGGCGACTACATTCCACTTCTGGAATATTTACAAATCCAGGGCGTGCGCACAGAACTAGTTTCATTTGGCAAATCTACTTCTAGCAAGATGCGAGAGCTGGTGGATCAGTATCTGGATCTCGACACAGATCCACGAAAGTACCTGATGCCAATAAGAAATGGCAAGGGACGGCGATAGGCTAGGCCTTCGTCGTTCAATGGATAGGACGCAAGATTCCGGATCTTGTAATGGGGGTTCAATTCCCTCCGGAGGCACCAGAAATTTGTAAAACGAAAACAGGCGAAGGACTTGGTCCCGCGCCTGTTTTTTCGCGGCGTCAAACGCCTGCGGTCGGATCAGTATTCGCCGAAGAACTCGAGTATTTCTTTGAAAGTGCGTTCCTCGACTTTCCCCTGGTGGTTGTGAGCAGTGATGATGAGGGTCTCATCACTGACCTGCGGCATCGAGCGCAGGATAGCTCGGCACTCGTCACATGGTAGCAACGTGTCCGCGCAGAGTCCTGTCACGTCCGGCTGGGGCTCGCCGGCGATGACGATCGCGATTGCTCTTTCCCAGCCTTCTGCTTGAGCTTGACCGATGCCCGTCTGCTCCGCGCAGACTTTGCGGACCTTCTTGTCCGGCTTGATGTTCACGGCAGTCACGAAGCCGTAGTGTCCATGACGGCCGCTGACGACGGACTTCCACATCAGCATCGCGCAACCGACGCGGAAATTCCTGTAAGACAGACCGCGCTTAGAAATCTCGCGAGCCATCTCGATCAGGTCTGCTCGTACTTGCTCGAGCATGGCTTTATCGTTCTGATCCATTTCTAGCTTCCTCCATTAAGCTGTTGTTGTATTGAAAACTGCGTAAAGCAGTTGTATATTATAGCGCAAAATAGGGGACTTGTCAAGGTTTTCGGTGTTCTGCTAGACTTTATGCATCATCTGCCGAGTGTATCTCGGCTTAGGAGGAGTACGGTCATGGATCAGACGCTAGGGGACATGCCGCTTCGTGGTCGGTTCACGCACAATCAGCGTCGGGGTCGTCGACATCGCGAATTACCGCCGTTGATCGACCTGAGCAACGATGCGAACAAAGGTACGGTGCACAAAGCACCGGGCGGCATCGAGCAGCTCACGACAGCGGACATGGGACGCTTCATCGCAGGGACCCCGCGTTACATTCCGTCGACCAACTGACGTCCGGGGCAGGCCGGCGCGAACCTTGAGTTACCTTGCACAGTGCTTGGTAACCGAGATCGCGCCGGCCTTTTCATTTTCTCTCAAATCCGCTAGCATAAGCACATCAGGAGCCAACCAGGAGGTTAGGCTCTTTGTATTTGATGGAGGAGCATATGTTCCGAGCTTTGATCAGCGTTTCGGACAAAGCGGGTATCGAGCAGTTTGCCTTGGGGTTACGCGACATCTTCGGTGCTGACCTGATGCTGCTCTCTACGGGCAAGACGGCCGCGGTGCTGAAGGCAGCGGGTACGAACCCGACCGAGATCGTCAGCTTCACCCGCAGTCCGGAAGTGATGGGCGGAAGGGTCAAGACGCTGCATCCGAAGATCTACGGAGGGATTCTGGCGAGACGTGACCAGGGCTCTGACATGGAAGAGCTCGCCAACGTGCTCATGAGCGCGCCGATCGATCTGGTCTGTGTGAGCCTCTACCCGTTCGAGAGGACGGCGAAGAATCCCAATGCGACGTTTGAGGATCTCATCGAGAACATCGACATTGGGGGTACATCGCTCATTCGCGCTGCGGCGAAGAACTTCCGTCATGTTCTCGTCGTGACATCGCCCGACCATTACTCTCTGGTTATTAGGCACTTGAAAAGCCCTGGCGGACTGACCCTTAGGTTTCGCTTCCGTCTGATGCAGGATGCATTCGCGCGTACGGCGGAGTATGACAACGCGATCGCGGAGCAGATGGAACGATGGGAAACAGAGGGCTTCAACTTCGAACGAATCGCCTAACGAAAGGAAGGCTACGATGAGCGAATCAGTTTTCGATGAACGGCTGGCGCCGGCTCTTCACAAGCTGAGAGACCTGCGGTACGGAGAAAATCCGCATCAGCCTGCTGTCTGGTACGGCCGATCAGTCAATATGCCAGTACAGGTCCTGCAAGGCAAGGAACTCTCGTACACGAACATCCTGGACCTGGATGCGGCTCTCCGCGTCGTCAGCGCGCATCCGGAGACGCCGGCGGCCTGCATTGTCAAGCACACGGGTCCATGTGGGGTGGCCATCGCTGCCACACTAAAGCTGGCTTACCTCAAGGCGCGGCAAGCAGACGAGGTGTCGGCGTTTGGTGGAATCGCGGGTCTCAATCGTACGGTGTGCGTCGAAACCGCCGAAGTGATCGTCGACACCTACATTGAATGCGTGGTCGCTCCGGGATTCGATGAAGCTGCGCTCGCAGTACTGGCCAGAAAGCAAAATCTCCGAGTGGTCGTGGCTGAGCCTTCGATCCTGCCCGTGCTCGAGATTCGATCGGCTCTCGGTGGCTACCTGGTGCAGATGCGTGATGAAGTGGACGAGGCAAAACAGGAATGGGGACCCCATCGAGAGGATCTGCGCGTGGTCACCGAGCGTCAGCCGACGGAACGTGAGTGGAAAGCGCTTCGTTTCGCTTGGCGCGTCTGCGCTTTCGTCAAGTCAAACGCAGTGGTTTTGACCTCAGACTACGTGACGATTTGCGTCGGCGGTGGACAACCCAATCGCGTCGGCTCGGCGAAAATCGCGACCGGATATCTGGAATTGGATCCGGGAGCTTTCTTCGATAAACTGCGTAACTACTCCTTCACGGTGGGTGCTTCGGACGCTTTCTTCCCGTTCCGTGACGGACTGGACGCGCTAGCCGATGCCGGCACTCTGGCAGTGGTTCAGCCCGGCGGTTCGCAGAATGACAAGGAGGTCATTGACGCGGCCAATGAACACAACATGGCCATGGTGTTCACGGGTCGCCGTCACTTCCGGCACTGATACTGCCGGCTGCAAGTTCTTCTGAGGGTCTCGATTGATTCGTCGTCGAGGCCCTCTTCATTTTGTCGAAAATGGTATACTTAAAGCATGCCTAAGACCACCGTGAAAGAAAAATCAACGATATTATCAGGCTTAAACAAGCAACAAGAAAAAGCTATCACTTTTGGTAACGGCCCTTTATTGATTATCGCCGGAGCTGGGACTGGCAAGACCACTGTTTTGACGCGTCGAATTGTCTGGCTGATCGAACAAGGGTTGGCCAAACCGGAAGAAATATTGGCCCTGACTTTTACTGAGAAAGCAGCGAAGGAAATGGAAGAGCGAGTGGATCTACTCATGCCACTTGGCTATGCCGACATAAACATTTCTACCTTTCATGCCTTTGCCCAGAAAATTCTCTCGCAACACGCTTTGGACATCGGTTTACCAGGTGACTTTCGTGTCATTACAGATACACAAGCGTGGATGCTCATAAAAAAACATTTGCATGAGTTTGATTTGAATTATTATAGGCCTGTCGGCAACCCTTCCAAGTTCATTCATGCTTTGCTCCGGCATTTTCACAAAGCTAAAGGAGAAGAAATTACACCAGAAGAATATTTGAAATTTGCGGAAAATTTGAGATTGAATTTTGATTCTGCTGAAAAAACAAGAGCACGCCGCAACCCTGAACTTGATTCAGGGTCTAAAAAAAGAGATCCTGAAATAAATTCAGGATTGCATATTGACCAAGACGAAATTGCAAGAATCACAGAAGTTGCCAATGCATACCACCAATATCAAAAATTGCTGCTCGATAATGGCTATATGGATTTTGGCGATATGATTAACTATACTCTCAAGCTATTTCGGACGAGGCCGAAGATCCTTGAGTTTTATCAAAAACAATTTAAATATATTCTAGTTGATGAGTTTCAAGACACAGATCTGTCACAATATGAATTAGTCCGTCTGTTGGCTCAACCTGAAAACAACATTACAGTCGTGGGCGATGATGACCAGTCGATTTATAAATTCCGTGGCGCTTCGATATCAAACATTTTGAAGTTCAAAGAAGACTATAGAAAAGCCACTGAAGTGACTCTGACTGAGAATTATCGTTCAACTCAGGACATTCTCGATTTGGCTTATGATTTCATCCAGCAAAATAATCCGTATCGGCTTGAATCTAAGCTCAAAATCTCCAAAAAACTAGCGGCCAATAAAAAAGACAAAGGCGAAATCGTTGTTTTGCATTCTCAAACAGTTTATGAGGAAGCTATTATGACAGTGCAGAAAATCCTGGAACTAAAGGATAAGCATTATTTTTCCTGGAACGATTTCGCAATACTGGTCCGTGCCAATGATCACGCGGAACCGTTTATTTCAGAGCTTGCAAAAAGAGGATTACCTTATATTTTCGTGGCTAATCGCGGCTTGTATAAAAAACCGTTCATCCTCGACCTTATCGCATATCTGAAACTTCTCGATAACTATCATGAATCAGAGAATTTGTTCCGTGTGTTTAACATGCAGAAGTTTAAGATCTCGGATGATGATTTGATTGCTCTGTCTCAAAGTGCGAAAAGAAGAGCCTTGTCGCTTTTTGAAGTCGCGAGAGAAAAGATCACGAATCCGAAAATCAAATCATTATTGGAATTGCTAACCAGACATACTCAGCTCGCTCGAGAATTGAATACCTCAGAGCTCGTCGTGAAAATCCTTACAGACCTGGAACTTCTAAAAGGTCTAACCGAGGATTCTGTGGAGAATAGTGAAAATCGATCAGTACTTGAGCAATTTTACCGAAAAATTTTGGCGTTCGAGAAAGACAGCAATGATAAATCTCTCAAAGGGTTTCTCAATCAAATCCAACTCGAACTAGAAGCTGGAGATGAAGGCGAGCTTGTTTTCAATCCCGATTTGGGACCAGAAGCCATCAGGGTCATGACCATACACGCGGCCAAGGGACTCGAATTTGCTTGTGTATTTGTAGTCAATCTGGTTGAGCAGAGATTTCCTACCAGAGAGCGCAAAGAGCAAATCGAAATTCCTCAGGAACTAGTCAAAGAAATTTTACCAGAAGGGGATGTGCACCTTATGGAAGAACGAAGGTTGTTCTACGTCGCGGCCACGCGCGCCAAGCAGTATCTGTATTTTACCTGGGCTGATGACTATGGCGGGTCAACGCACAAAAAGCCTTCGAGATTTCTGGTGGAAACCAATCTTGAAGAAAAGCCATTTAAAGCAACCCCTGCAGGCAAGGTTTTTTTCACTAAACAATCTCCTTTGCCAAAAGGAAAAACCAAACTTAAAGTTCCTGAAACTTTTTCTTTTTCTGGAATCAATACATTTCTCAATTGTCCTTTGGAATACAAGTACCGCTATTTGTACCAGCTTCCGCTGCCAGGCGCTGCGGCTCTGAGCTTTGGAGACACAATTCATAAGTCATTAGAAAAATATTTGCGTACTTTTGATCAACTCAATAGCAGACAACAGGCCGATCTTTTTGGAACCAAAAAAGAAGCATTGGAAATACCAAAAAAAGAACTACTCCAGAAATTTTATCAGGAATCCTGGCAGGATGACTGGTACCCAGATAAAATTAACAAAGAAATTTACAGAAAGCTCGGACTGAAAATGCTGGAGACATTTTATGAAAAGTTTAGCGAGGAACCAAAGCCAATCGAATTTCTCGAGCAGCGGTTCAAACTCAAACTTGGTGATTATAAATTTGTCGGCAAGATAGACAGAGCAGACAGAAATCCGGATGGCACGATTGAGATCGTGGACTATAAGACAGGCGCTGTCAAAGAAAAACTTTCCACTGAAAACAAAACTCAGTTGCTAATTTATCAGTGGGCAGCAGAGGAAGAGTTCCACAAAAAAGTGAAATCTCTGCGCTACTGGTATCTGGCGAATCTTCGTGATTCAATCGAATTTTTAGGCACGCAAAAAGAGATTGAAGACGTAAAAAATAAAATCTTAGAGACCATAAACGAAATTGTTGCGGCAATTGAAACCAATAGCTTTGCGACACTTGATAACAGAAAGTCCCATGACTGCAAATTTAGACATTTAGAAGGCTAATGTGGTATAATAAATGAGCAAAATCAAACTTTACATCACCGGACTGTTTTGCTTCGCGGTCATCTTTGGACTTTCTGTTTTGATTCTTATAAACAATACTAGTCCAGATCGCGTTGGTAACATTTTGCTTTTTTATTTTTTTGTTTTTTGTTTATTGTTCTGTGTATTTACAGTCCTGGCTTTCTACCTTCGTAGGATGTTTGGTCAGCGTGAGCTACAGAATCTTTATCTGCGACTGTCGGCTCGTGAAGGACTGTGGTTAACAATTATTTTCGTTGGGTCTTTGTTTTTATTAAGCCATAAATTTTTCTCTTGGCTAAACGCTGTATTACTTGTACTGATTTTCGTTTTTTTGGAATCGTATCTACTAAGTAAGAATAATAATTAACATCTAACAACTATGGATCCACAAATTTTACCAGTAACGCCTGAGCCAAAGACCCCACTGACTCCCAGTAGTCTCCCGACTTCAGACAAACCAGAATTGACTTTTCAAGTCATGCCGCAGGCTGGTAGAGAAATTCACGAGCAGCGGTCGGAAATTCCATTTGTAAAAGGTCCTACTCCGGTCAGTGGCGCGATTCAAAAACCAGGAGGTCCACCGCCCCGCATGCCAGAAGGAGAGCTATTCTCTGACACTGACGGTTCGTTTTGGCAAGGCAAACTGCCGTTTATAATCATTGGTATCGTTGTACTGCTAGGACTTGGCTTGCTCGCGTATTTCTTTATCGGTTCAAAAAAATCGAATACCAATCAGCCACAGCAAACGCAACAGCCGACTACGAAATTACCGAAAGTTTGGCTTAGCCAATATTTCGGGAAAGATACTTGCGATGATGTGTCGAACTGCGGTGATGACGCTGACCCGGATAAAGATGGCCTTAAAAATTATGACGAATTTAAAGCCGGGACTAATCCGATAAAAGCTGATACCGATGAAGACGGTCTAGCTGATGGGGATGAAGTCAATATTTATAAAACTGAGCCGACGCTTCGTTACACAGATCGTCGAGATGTGGTCGCCTCGAACAATTGGACTGATGGTATACAGATCAAGGGTGGCTATGACCCACTTACGCCTGGACTTAAATTTACAGATACGAGAAATCAGCAGATCGCAAACGACATCGTAAAGTTTAGTTTACATGAACCTACTATCACTACTCTTCAGGTCCAAAAGTAAATCGTTTCCAGGAATTATCGTGGCTGAGGTCATTAAGGTTGAAAAGCATCCCAATGCGGATCGGCTGCGAGTGATTGAGCTTACGGACGGCCAGCGAACCATTGCTCCTATCGTGTGCGGAGCTTTTAACTTTGACGTTGGTGCCAAAGTCGCTCTAGCGCTTCCTGGTGCAAGTATTCCGAAAAATATTCATTCTGAAGCGCACGAATCGTTTACTCTAGACAAGGCCACGATTCGGGGAGTAGAAAGTCAAGGCATGATTTGCGCCGCATTTGAGCTTGGACTGAGCGATGATGCGGGACAGGGGATAATGATTCTAAAAGGTAACGCGAAACTGGGAAGCGAGTTTTCTAGTGATATGATAAAGTAGCTTGCAATCCTGACCTTCGTCAGGATTGCGAAATTTATGAATATAACCATCAACCCAGAAGAAGAATCTAAGCTTAAACAAGAACTAGAAAAGAGAACTGATGCAGATGCGAAAAGAATGCTGCGTTTTTTAAATCTGCCCGATCTTTCGAGAACTGAGGGTAGTCCTTTGAAAGAAGTCGTGGATCGAGCATCACAGGTTCCCAGTTTGAAAGGCTTTGATGTCATCCGGGTGCCAGAAATTGTTCCGATTCATATCATGTTTGATTTGTTCAATATGCCCGAAGGCCACCCAGCTCGCAGTAAATCAGATACTTATTATGTGGATGATACTCATGTGTTACGTACGCATGATACAGTCTTCTGGTATTATTATCTGAACGATCCAGAGATAAAAAAAAGAATTGAAAATAAAGAAACCCTTGGTGCAATATGTTACTGCAAAGTTTACCGTAAAGACGAAATTGATAATCGTCACATGAATGTCTTTCATCAGTTTGGCGGCTGGCTCATTGCTCCTGATGAAAAGCAAACTCTGACGCCAGATGATTTGAAAAAAGCTTTGTCAGAAGTGGGCACGAGCATTTTTGGTAAAACAAATTTCAGATTTTATGAGCACCAATTTCCATATACTGATCCGAGTTTCGAAATGGAAGCTGAGATAAACGGGCAATGGGTGGAGATGGTCGGATCTGGCATGGTTCGAAAATCAGTCATGGCAAACTTTGGACTCACTGGCTATAACGGCTGGGCGTTCGGATTTGGACTCGAAAGACTAGCCATTGCCTCTATGGAGCTGCCGGATATTCGTTTGCTTTGGTCGAAAGATCCTCGCGTGACGAGACAGCTCAAACTTGGCCAGAAATTTGTCGAGGTTAGCAAATATCCGCCGATCACGCGTGATATTTCCTTTATCGTAGACAAAGATTTTGTGCCGAATAATTATTTCGATTTGATTCGAGACATTGGTGGTGATTTGGTCGAACAGGTTGAATTACTAGATAAATATGAGAACGCAGAAAAATTCGGAGATAAGATTAGCTACACTTACCGAGTAGTATATCGCAGTCCTGAGCGGACTCTACGAACAGAAGAAGTGGAGCCTCTGCAAAATAAATTGATTGAAGAAACCAAAAACTTAGGTGCAAAAATTAGGGAATAAAAAAGAAGCCGTCAGGGAGTGTTCCCTGGCGGCTTGGCGTTGCCCCTCGCGATGACGTCGCTGATGGCGATTCTCCGCAGAGATTCATTGAGTTCTTGCGTTTTTTCTTGCCAAAGCGCGGAGATAGCACCGAACTGGGCATGATCAGAGCTTGCGTTCGAAGGAGTCAGATCAATCAATTCACCCATCGCGCTTGCTAGGTCAAGCAGATTGATCGAATTCCTTGGACGAGAGAGCCAAAAGCCTCCGGTTCGTCCCACCTTTGACTTCAAGAGCCCGCTTTCGACGAGTTTCTGAAGGACCTTGAGCGTGACTGCAATCGGCATTTCGATCTTGTTCGCCACATCTCGGGCCGTTTGTTTGGTGTGGAGTTCTAGAACCATGAGTGCACGAAGTGCGCACTCGAATCTTGCTGAAGTTCTGACCATCGGTGTCCTCCTTGACCTTATAGTTTATCGAAATTTTCTACTGGAATCAAGCCTTCAAATTTGCTATAATATAGATACCCACAAGGGTTATTTTTATGGCTAAAAACGAGAAGAAAGACGAAGTGGAAAAACAGCTAAATAAAGAATACACAGCTGAGCAGATTACAGTGCTTGAGGGTCTTGAACCTGTGCGCAAAAGACCGGGCATGTACATTGGTAACACGGCGAAAGAAGGCTTTCATCATTTGCTGAAGGAAGTCGTGGACAATGCCATCGATGAAGCCATGGCTGGGCATGCCAAGAGAGTTGACATCACGATCTACAAAGATAACTCCGCATCAGTTCAGGATGATGGCCGCGGGATTCCAGTAGATATTCATAAGCAGACGAAGAAATCAGCACTGGAAACTGTTTTGACAGTGCTTCATGCCGGCGGTAAATTCGGTGGCGATGCCTCTGGTTACAAGGTTTCAGGCGGACTTCACGGAGTCGGTGTTTCGGTAGTCAATGCTCTTTCAGAATGGGTCAAAGCAGAGGTCCGTCGGGATGGAAAAATTTACACACAAGAGTACAAGCGCGGTAAGCCCACAGGCAAGGTCAAATTAGTTGGTAAAATTCTACCCAAGGATCCATGGCAGCGCGGCACGAAAATTTCTTACAAGCCTGACCCAGAAGTTTTCACAGTATTAGATTTTGATATCAAATATGTTCTGGATCACTATCGTCAGCAGGCATATCTGACTCGTGGCGTGCATTTGGTCATCACAGATGAGCGCAATGGATTTACTTATCAATATTACTTTGAGGGTGGATTGGTCTCGTACATTCAGCACATCAATCGCAATAAGGTTGTAAAAACTCAGCCTTTCTATGTGACGAAGACTACAGACAATGTCATGGTTGAGTGCGCGATCCAGTATACAGATGAATTTTCAGAGACTGTCCTGACTTTTGCCAACAACATTCACACACCAGAAGGCGGCATGCACATGACAGGTTTCAGATCCGCTTTGACGCGCTCGCTCAATAGTTATGCTGTGAAAAACGGCTACTTTAAGGAGAATGACAAAGTTTCAGGGGAAGATATGCGCGAAGGTCTGACAGCGATTGTCTCGGTCAAACTGCCAAATCCGCAGTTCGAAGGTCAGACCAAGGCCAAGCTTGGCAATGCTGAAGTCAGAGGAATAGTGGAAGATGTGGTCGGCCAAGGACTGGAGTTCTGGCTGGAAGAACACCCAGCCGATGCTGGCAAAATTTTAGAAAAAGTTTTGCTGGCTGCAAAGGCCCGGTTAGCCGCGCGTGCCGCTAGAGATGCTGTGATCCGGAAAGGAGTACTGGAAGGATTGGCACTTCCTGGCAAACTGGCTGATTGCTCAGAATCAGACCCAGCTGCCTCTGAGCTCTACATCGTAGAGGGAGACTCAGCTGGTGGATCAGCCAAACAGGGACGCGACCGAAGATTTCAGGCGATTCTGCCTCTTCGTGGAAAGATTTTGAACGTAGAGCGAGCCCGACTAGACAAAATGCTGTCCAACCAAGAAATAAAAAATCTCGTGATCGCCATGGGAGCCGGAGTGGGCGATCAGTTTAACGTCGAAAATCTTCGTTACCACAGAATTATCATCATGACTGATGCTGACGTGGATGGCGCGCATATCCGGACCTTATTGCTCACACTTTTTTATCGCTATTTCCCGAGCATCATTGCCAATGGTTATCTGTACATTGCGCAGCCGCCACTTTTCCGCGTCCAGAAAGGCAAAGACGTAGAATATGCTTTTTCAGAAAAGCAAAGAGATCAGACTATTGAAAAGTTTTTGAAAGAGTCCAAAGATAAAAAAGCTGCGAAACAGAAAGTCAATGAAGAAGAGCTTGTCGAATCCGGCGAAGTAAGTGTTCGCGGCGTAAACATTCAGCGCTACAAAGGTCTTGGAGAAATGAATCCAGGTCAGCTATGGGAAACGACTATGGATCCTCAGAATCGTGTCATGCTTCAGGTCAATGTAGATGACGCTGAGCGCGCCAGCAAAATTTTCGAAATGCTCATGGGTGACGAAGTCGCTCCGAGAAAGAATTTCATCCAGACCCATGCGAAAACCGTAAAAAACCTAGACATTTAGACGGCTTGCGTTATTTTATAGCTATGGTATAATACTGTTAATCAAAGCCCGCGAGGGCTTTTAAAAAAGGCAAAATGACAAACCCTCTCCAATTTATAAAAGAAGCCAGAGCAGAGCTGACCAAAGTCGTCTGGCCATCGCGAAAAGAGACTATTCGGATTACGATTACAGTAGTTTTGCTTTCTTTGGCAGTCGCGATCTTTTTGGGAGCTGCAGACTATGGCCTGACGAAGCTGTTTGAGTATATTGTCAATAGATAATGACTCTAAAAAAAGCTTTTGTATTTATTCTTTGTGTGTTTCTGGCAAGCGTGCTATTGTCTGTGACTGGAGTCGCGAAACGCTTTGAATATGTGGATGTTCCATTGCACATTCTTGGGGGATTGGGTTGGGCCATGGTCGCGGTTGTAGCTTTGCATAAGACAAGTAAGCAGCCGTGGTGGATTCAGTTATTTTTTACGATAGGTGTTGTGTTACTTGTAGGTTTACTTTGGGAGTTTGCGGAATTCGCAGCTCAGTCACTACTCGGTGCGCAGACCTGGAGAGATACTTTGGGTGACCTATTCAATGATTCATTGGGTGCGATTCTTGGTTGGATAATTTATCTAAAATAATATGGCTCGTCAGCAAGTAACAGGTGAAAAACATTGGTACGTACTACACACATACTCAGGCTATGAGGATAGTGTGGCATTTAATCTTCATCAACGTATCGAATCCATGGGCATGGAAGATAAGATTTTCAATGTACTAGTGCCTAAGGAAAAGAAGATTAAGATCAAAGATGGCAAAAGGACCACAGTCGAAGAGAAAATTTTCCCTGGTTACGTTTTGGTTGAGATGATCGTCACGGATGACTCGTGGTACGTGGTACGAAATACTCCAAATGTCACCGGTTTCGTGGGATCAGGTACTATTCCTACGCCGATTTCTGAAACTGAGATTGGTTCACTTCAGAAGCGCATGGGTGTGGAGGAGCCGAAGTACAAGATTGATGTGAAAGTCAGCGATCTAGTCCGTATCATGGACGGTCCATTTAAGGACTACGAAGGTAAGGTCTCTGAAACTGATGACGAGAAAGGCAAAGTGAAAGTTTTGGTTTCTATCTTCGGCCGCGAAACCCCGATTGAGCTAGACTTTCTGCAAATTAAGAAAATATAAGGATAATTTTATGGCAAAAAAAGTTAAAATAGTACTCAAAATAGTTTTACCAGCTGGCAAGGCAACTCCTGGTCAACAGCTAGGTACTTCACTTGGTCCCCACGGTGTGAACATGGGTCAGTTTGTAAAGGAATTTAACGAGCGATCAGCTTCACTTGGCGACACTGTCGTCCCTGCAGAGATTACAATTTTTGAAGATCGTACTTACACCTTTGTCCTGAAAACTCCTCCAGCATCCGCTCTACTCAGTAAAGCAGCTGGAATCGAAAAGGGATCAGGAAATCCTCTGAAGAATAAAGTTGGCAGTATTACTAAGGCACAGTTGCGACAAATTGCAGAAACCAAGATGCCAGACTTGAACGCCAACACTGTCGAAGCTGCAGAAAAGATTGTCGCAGGCACAGCGCGATCAATGGGGATAGAAATTAAATAACTATTATGGGAAAAAGATTAGTAAACGCGCAAAAAGAAATTGATATAACCAAAGCATACCCAGTTGCTGAAGCCTTGGCTTTGGCCAAAAAAACTGCTAACACGAAGTTTGTGGGCAATATCGAAGTTCATGTCAGACTTGGCATTGATCCGAAACAGAGCTCCCAGGCAGTTCGTACTACTGTGACTTTGCCTCATGGCACTGGCAAGATAAAGAAAGTTGCAGTGTTTAAAGGCTCAGAAGGTGAAGAGCTTATCAAAAAGATTAAAGAAACCGAAAAGATCGACTTTGATATTGCGATCGCAGATCCTGCCATGATGCCAAAGCTTGCACAGATTGCGAAAATACTTGGTCCAAAGGGTCTAATGCCAAACCCGAAGTCAGGCACTGTGACTGCTGATGTGGACAAGGCTGTGAAAGAATTTTCTTCAGGCAAAACTGAATTCAAAAACGATGAGTCTGGAAATGTCCACATGATCGTCGGTAAAACTAATTTTTCTGACGAACAGATCCTGGCAAACTACAAAACGTTCATGGACGCACTCACTGCTTCGAAGCCCGCAGGTCTCAAAAAAGAATTTTTGATGACTGTAACACTTCATGCCACCATGGGTCCAGCAGTAAAAGTCAAAGTATAATTCAGCAAACTTGCAGTTGACAATACGCCAGAAGTGGCGTATTGTTTTTTATTACGCAGAAGGAGGAACTGCTTTGAACAGCACGCCAAGTCTGTGGACAGTACTCAAGGTTTGGCTGGGGTACTTTCTGCCATTCCTGCCTTACTGTCCTGCGATCGGAAGGCCGGAAGACGGAGACTGCGCTTTCGTCCAATCCTTCGGACGCAATAACTACTCTGATTTCGGGCTATCAGCCAGACTCCGTCGGCTTCGGGATCAAGGACGAATGAACGATATCAGAACCTTTGGGCTGCTATACAAGGATGGATTCGACGCCGGAGCGCCCAATCGTGCGCTGGCACTAGAAGCCATTATGGATTACCAGAAGTTTGGTGATCCGATTCAGGCGCAGTGGGAAGTCGCGTTCGCCATGTGGGAGAAGGCCCCTCACTGGTACAGACGGCATGCTACTGAAATCGATTGTGTCTGGCCTACGGAGGACAACTATTTCTCGGCCTATCATGTCATCGAGCTCTGCAAGCAGTTGTCGAGACTGCGTCGCAGATATCGGCCGCGTCTGATTGCGCATCCAGCCATGAGAGTTCGAGTCGTGCCGATTCTCTGGAAACTTACTTTCAATCCTGTGGTCGAATCGGTTTCAATCCGACGTTTCAGGCTCGACCCGCTCTGGGTCTTGGATCAAGACTCAGTTCAGAGGTGGACGCGAGACTTCGGACAGTGGATTAGGCACGAGACTCCTGGTCGAGCAGCACTTCTACTGATATCTCTTGTCCCCCGGCTCAACAGATTGATTCCAGTATCAACTTCATCTCAGCTAGGTCCTTGGCTTGCATTTCTGCCGCCGCAGAGACTTTAATTTGTCTCTCCGGCGGCGTTTTGTTATAATCAAGTCACTATGCTGATAACCCGGACAAAGCAAATCTGGTCGTCATACGCAGAAAGCACCCTAGGACACTAGGGGATTTCCGCTTTTCACAAACCAAAGCACCCCTAGTGGGTGTTTTTTGTTTGCTCAAAGGAGGACGTGATGTGTATACTCGGTATTCTGGAAGTTCCAGGCTCGAAGCCAAGCGTTGCGATTCTTGATGGAGAACATGTGCTTCCGAAAGGTCACAGGTTTACGCCGATTCTGAGTGCTTCGCACGAGTTGCTTGAGTTCCTACGAGCATCTTTCGGAGACGAGACAATCCTCGACAATTGGAAAAAAGGGCAGAGAGTGAACTATCTTTACGAGTATGTCGCAGAGGAGGAATGATATTTTTTGCGCAGGAGCTGAAACTCTAAAAAGGTTTCAGCTCCTCGACCTATGAATGAAACATAGTAGGATACGTCTAAAATGTACGATCGCACAAAACAGACGTATGAAAATTACTTATGAAACTTATAAAGATTAAAACAAGAGTTTTTTTGCCGCCGAAAGATGACATCTATGATCTTTTGAAAGCAGTGAAAAAGTTAAACGATGGAGATGTGGTCGTGATTACGTCCAAAGTACTTGGTATCCACCAAGGACGCTGTATTAAAATTGACCCAAAAGTTAATAAGCGGAAATTGATAAAGCAAGAGGCTGATTATTATAAACTTTCAAGAGTCCGACAACAAAAATTTACTTTGACTATCCGAAATCATGTTCTTGGTTTGTCGGCAGGCATCGATGAAAGTAACGCCAACGGGTACTATGTGCTTTTGCCAAATAACGTTAACAGTCTGCTAAAAGAAATTTGGCAATATCTGCGCAAGAAGCATAAGATTGGGAATTTAGGTGTTATTGCAACAGACAGTCACACTTTTCCTATGAGACTTGGCACTATCGGAATCGCGATTGGCTTCTTTGGCTTTGAGCCGCAGAAAAATTACATTGGCAAAAAAGACATATTCGGCAGAAAATATAAATTTACTAAAACAGACATTGTCGATGCTCTAGCCATCATGGCTGTGTATGAAATGGGCGAAGGCGACGAGCGTGTGCCTATCGTAATCATTCGCGGAGCAGATCTCAAGTTTACGACGAGATCGACTTATCGCAAGCTGGTCATGCCTCTGAAAGGCGATATTTATTATCCTTTATTAAAAGTTTTCAAGAAACGGTAAATCTGGTAGAATGCATAGGAATTAACCAAAGAAAAATGATACTTTCTGACAAAGACATCAAAGATAAACTTGAAAGCAAGCAAATTGCTATCGATCCCATGCCAAATCTTGCTGAAGCACTGGGCACGGTCTCTGTTGATCTACGTTTAGGCAACGAATTTAAGGTTTACAAAACCACAGAGCGACCGGTAATTGACCCTAGAAACCCCAAAAGCCTAGAGGGACTTCAGGAAACCATGACTAAAGCTGACGGCGAAGCCTTTGTAATTCATCCACATGAGTTTGTGCTTGGTTCGACTCTTGAAAGAATAGAATTACCAGCTGATATTGCTGGAAGGTTAGAAGGAAAATCATCGTTAGGAAGATTGGGAATAGTAATTCACTCAACAGCAGGTAAAGTTGATCCAGGTTTTAAAGGCAACCTTGTTCTCGAAATTACAAATATTGGAGCGTTGCCCATTATGCTCTATCCAGGAATGCGCGTTTGCCAGCTTTTGTTTGAACAAATCAGCTCCTCCACGACAGCCTACACCGAAAGAGACAATTCAAAATACAAGAATCAAGAAAAAACAGTAAGCAGCGTCTTGGGGGGAATATAATGTCTAACGGTAAATTTATTGTTATCGACGGATCAGATGGGACAGGGAAAGCCACGCAAACCAAACTGTTGATTAAGCGCCTCGAGAAGGCAGGGCACAGAGTGAAAGTTGAGGACTTTCCGCAGTATGGAAAAAAATCAGCAGGGCCTGTAGAAGATTATCTCAATGGCCTTTATGGTACTGCCAAAGATCTCGGCGCATATATCCCATCAGTTTTTTACGCGGTAGACAGGTTTGCGGCAGCTGAGCGTATTAGAAAGCATTTGAAAGGCGGGTACATCGTGGTCTGCAATAGATACGTGACTTCAAACATGGCGCACCAGGGTGGAAAAATAGCCAATGCAGCCGCGCGAGAAAAGTATTTCAAGTGGCTGACTGAGCTTGAGTACAAGTTTTTCGGAATTCCTAAGCCTGACCAAGAAATAATTCTACATCTGCCACCTGAGGTTTCGTTTCGGTTACTGCGAGCTCGCGGACCCAAGTTCTTCATTGGCTACAAGAAACGTGATATCCATG
>CAYOPE010000017.1:0-19355 GCA_964405805.1 uncultured Candidatus Saccharibacteria bacterium
ACATGAAAGTCAAAAGGATTGGGCTTGAGGAAGGGCCAGGTGGCGCTTGGGCTGAGCCATTTGTCACGCATCATCATTCGCTAGATCGAGATTTTTATCTTCGCATTTCGCTTGAATTGCCGCTCAAGAAGCTTTTAGTCGGGGGGCTCGAGCGAGTTTTCGAAATTGGCAGAATTTTTCGCAACGAAGGAATTTCCACTGAGCACCTCCAGGACTACACGCAGATGGAATTTTACTGGGCATATGCTGACTATGATCAGCTGATGCAAATGTGTCAGGACATGTACCAGCAGATAGTAAAGAATGTCATTGGCGAACTGAAAACAGTTTACGATGGCAAAGAAATTGACTGGTCAGGGACGTGGCCGAAAGTGCGATACTTCGATATTTTTAAAGAAAAAACTGGCCTGGACCTGAACTCAGTCAGCGATGATGAATTGAAAAAATACGCAGCTGCTGAGCATATCAAATTTGAAAAAAATTCAGGTCGGGGAAGGGTAATTGATTTGATTTTCAAGAAAAAAATTCGTCCAAGCTTGATTGATCCATGTTTTCTGATCAATCCTCCGATCGAGATCGAGCCTCTGGCCAAGAAAGATCCGAAAAATCCGAAAGAAGTCCAGAGAATGCAGATTATGGCTGGCGGCACTGAGCTGGGCAAAGGATTTTCTGAGCTCAATGACCCGATTGATCAGCGTGAGAGGTTTGAAGCGCAGATGAAGCTGCGTGACGCAGGTGACAAAGAAGCGCAAATGCTCGATGAAGACTTTGTGGAAGCGCTTGAGTATGGTATGCCCCCAGCCGCAGGCTTTGGATTATCCGAAAGACTATTTGCAGTGATTATGGACAAGTCGATCCGCGAAACAGTTTTCTTTCCGCCGATGAAAGAAGAGTAACGCTCGGGCTGCTACTTTTTTTGAAGGGCGGGTCCTGCCGCGATTTTTACCCCGCCAGTGCTCGCTTACGCTGCGCGCTGTCGGGGTCCCCAAAATCGCGTCACCCGCCGCTTGAGGCGAAGCAGCAGCCCTCGCTGAAGAAAAAATATGAATAGAGCAGAAGCCATAAAATTACTAGGAGAACACATATCGAATCAGAATTTGATCCGGCATAATTTGGCTGTGGGATTTATCATGAAAGCTCTGGCGGAAAAGTTTGGACAGAACCAAGAAGATTGGGAGCTGGCTGGCATGCTGCATGATCTGGACTGGGAGAAAACGAAAGAGATCCCTGATCAGCATACAATGGCGGCCAAGCAATGGCTTGAGCAGACTGATTTGAAGCCTGAGATTATCAATGCGATTTATGTGCACAATCACATGCACAAACTGACTCCGCAAACATTGCTTGAGAAAACTTTGTACTGTGTCGAGGAATTGTCAGGAATTATCACAGCAGCAGCTTTGATCCAGCCAGACAAAAAACTTGCATCTGTCACAGTCGATTCCGTTATGCGAAAATTTAAGCAAAAAAGTTTTGCAGCAGGAGTGAATAGAGATATTATTTTGCTTTGCAAAGAATATATAAATCTAGAACTGCCAGAATTGGTTGAAATATCTTTAAAGGCAATGAAGGAGAACGCTGAGGAGATCGGATTATAGTTATCGCAATCCTGACGAAAGTCAGGATCTAGACCCTGAATCAAGTTCAGGGTTGCGAAAGAAAAATCATGAATAAACTACTTATCGGGACAGGTAATAGTGCTAAAGTAAATACTTATAAAGATTTATGTAAAGATTTTAAGTTGGAAGTTGTCTCCGCAAAAGAATTAAATACCCCAACACCAGAGGAGCACGGTAATAGTTTTGAAGAAGAGGCGATAAATAAAGCTAAGTACTACTTTGAGAAATCAGGGATTGCGAGCTTGGTAGATGATGGGGGTTTTCAGATAGAAGCCCTAAATGGAGAACCTGGATTAAAAAGTCATCGGTGGCTAGGATATGAGATGAGCGACGAAGAAATTATCTCAGAAGTCATGAAGCGGATGAAAGACGTACCAGAAGGAAAGAGGAATTGTAAATTCACAGTGGCTCTAGCACTCGCTACACCGTTCGGAGTTTTTACTTCAACAGCCGACATGGTGGGAGCGGTGGCAAATAAGCCATCTGATAAACTGACCAAAGGCTATCCTTATGACTCAGTAATGTATATGCCGAATTATGGAAAATTTGTATCTGAATTATCAGACGCGGATTATGAGATAGTAAATATCCGTCGACACGCCTTCGAAAAGTTAAAAGACGTTATTAAGCAACTAGAATAATGCTCGATATAAAGTATATCCGCGAGAATGCGGATGCAGTAAAACAGAATACGAAAAATCGCAAAGTCGATATCGATATCGATAGGCTTTTGGTGCTGGATACTCAGCGTCGTGAGAGAATTTTGCAGATGGAGGAACTCCGAGGACTACGGAATAAAACTTCGAAAACCAAGCCGACTGAGGAAGAAATTTTGAAAATGAAAGAAGTGGGAAGGCAGATTGATTTGGCTGAAAAAGAATTGGCAGATATCGAGGTTGAATATAATCAGCTGTTGCAAAGAGTGCCGAACCTGACCCATCCTGATGCGCCGATTGGTGGTGAGGAAGATTACGCAGTGCTTTCAGAAAAAGGGGAAGCACCGGAATTTGATTTTCCACCAAAAGATCATGAGCAGCTCATGACTCATCTGGATCTGATTGACTTTGAGCGCGGGGCGAAGGTCGCTGGCGCCAAATTTTATTTTACCAAAGGCCAGCTGGTCCGATTGAATAAAGCTTTGATTCAGTATGGTATCGACATTGCGACCAGACACGGTTATGAGTTAATCGAAACTCCTGATATGGCCAAGAATGAAATTATGGCAGGGACTGGATATAATCCGCGAGGTAACGAACAGCAGGTATATACGATAGAGGGAGAGGATTTGAGTATGATTGCTACTGCTGAGATTACTGTGGGCGGTTATCATTCAAACGAAGTGCTTGATCTTTCTTCCGGACCCAAGAAATATGTCGCATTGTCACATTGTTTTCGACGAGAGGGCGGTGCTTATGGCCGCACGAGCAAGGGACTCTATCGCGTACACCAGTTTGAGAAGCTGGAAATGTTTGTCTACTGCAAACCTGAAGACAGCGAAAAGATGCACCAGGAGCTTCTGGCGATTGAAAAAGAAATTACTGATGGATTGGAGATCCCGTATAGAATTATTGACACTGCAAGCGGCGATCTCGGCGGTCCTGCATACAGAAAATATGACTTCGAAGCCTGGATGGTTATGGTTGGAGACAAAGGTGGCTACGGCGAGATTTCATCGACTAGCAATTGTACGGATTATCAGGCGCGCCGATTGAATATTAAATACAGAAAGCCTGATGGCAAGGCTGATTTTGTGCACACTCTGAACGGTACTGCGATCGCTTTGACGCGTTTGCCTGTAGCGATCTTTGAAAACCACCAGCAAAAAGAAGGCTGGATAAAAATTCCCAGGAAGCTGCAAAAGTATACCGGTTTTGAAATTATTCGCTCGGATGCTGCAAAAAATGACGTCTAAAATTTTACTAGCCATAAAATTTTAGACTAATTGGTCGGCCTCGTTGCTGCAAAGCAACTTCGGCCTCCCAGTTCATTTTTATGCAGCATCCTCGCTTCCGGGTAACATAGTATGATTTTCTCCAAGCAAGTCGTAGTAAATGAGCAACTGATAAATTATTATCAGAACGAAAACAAAAATACACGGACACCCGTGGTTTTTTTGCACGGCTGGCAAGCGTCTGCGCAGACCTGGAATTCTGTCCTGAATGTGCTTGATAAAAATGGCGTTCCTGTTTTCGCATTAGATCTTCCTGGATTCGGGCACTCAGAGCTTCCCAAGCATGCTTTCAGCGTGTCAGATTACGCAGAAATTCTGAAAAGTTTTTTCGATAAGATGCTGATCCCTGAAGCATTGATAGTAGGACACTCGTTTGGCGGCAGAGTCGCGATTAAGTTTTCGGTGTACTACCCGGCCATGGTGAAGAAATTGGTGTTGGTGGACAGCGCTGGCTTTCATGATAAAAGTTTTCTGAGAAATGTTAAGGTTATACTGGCCATGCTTTTTGGCCCACTGTTTAATTTGTTTGCCTCAGAAAACTGGAAGCGACAAGTATATAAATTTTTTGGCGCTTCTGACTACGCAGACGCGGGACCGCTGCGAGAAACATTTGTAAAAGTGATTAACGAAGATCTGACGCAGTACATGCTGCAAGTTCAACCGAAAACTTTACTGATCTGGGGAGCAGATGACCTAGAAACACCACTTGAGTACGGGCACCGAATGCGTCAGCTAATTCAGAAATCGAGGCTAGAAGTATTGTCTGGCGCTGGTCATTATAGTTTTTTGGATAAACCTGCTGAATTTATGAAGGCTCTGGAGGAATTTATATGATGCGTTTGCCGATTTTTCTGCAACTCTATCTTTTGCAGCTGGAAAATTACGATCTTGGCAGGTTTTGGAAGGGATTTTTCAGAAAACCGATCCAGCCACGAAAGAAAATCGTTTGGACCTCGAAGGCGATCTTGATTTTAGTTTTAGCATTGATTTTTGCCGTAGCTTTTAGTTCAAGTTTTAAAAATTTTACCATTGGGGTCATAGTTCTGGTCGCGATTGTCTGGTTAAATTTTCTTTCTGCGATTTTTTTGAGTTTGGCTGTAGCGATCCTGTGGCCGCTGGATTTTCTGGTTAAACTTCTGCTCGTGAGCAAAGCCAAGCGCAAGATAAGCAAGTTCAAAAAATTAAAAATTATTGGAATCACTGGCAGCTTCGGCAAAACCACGATGAAAGAATCTCTAGCTACGGTACTAAGCCAGAAATTCCGAGTACTTTCCACTCCTGAAAACATAAATACTCCAGTCGGCATCGCCCGGTTGATCCTCAGGAAACTTAACGACGCGACAGAGATTTTTATCGTGGAGATGGGAGCATATCAGATAGGAGATATTGCGGCTCTTTGCGAAATTGCCAAACCAGATATCGCGATTTTGACTGGGATCAACGAAGCACACCTCGAGCGCTTCGGCACGATTGGTAACACGATTGAGGCCAAGTTTGAAATTGTGATCAATGCCAAACCCAATGCCTTTGTGCTTCTAAATAGTGAAAGCGAAAGAATCAGACAAAATTTCGATAAGTATATCGCGGGGCACATGCTGACTTGGTATGACAGCCAAGCAGGTCAGTTTCGTTCAAAACTCCTAGGGAATTATGGCTTGGGTGTGGTGAATGCTTGTGTTATAATTGCAAAGGAATTGGGCTTAACTGAGAGCGAAATTCGCGCTGGGGTGGAAGGGATCAAGCCGATCCCTCATCGTTTGCAACTGATCGAAGGTGGAGGCGATGTCACAGTGATTGATGACAGCTATAATGGCACACCAGATGGGGTTCGTGAAGCCATTCGCGTTCTAGGAGGTTTTGTCGGCAGGCGAAAAGTTTATGTGACTCCTGGACTGGTCGAGATGGGAAGCAGAAAAGAAGAAGTGCATCGAGAGATCGGGCGACAGCTGGTGAAGGTTGCTGATTTGGTAATTTTGATTAAAAATTCTGTGACGCATTTTATCGGGGTAGAATTGCGTCCAGATCAAGTGGTTTGGTTTAACTCAGCAGTTGAGGCGCACAGTAAATTAAAGGAAATTTTAAAGCCAGGCGATGTAGTCATGTTTCAGAACGACTGGCCTGACAACTATTTATGAACATTGGAGTTTTCTTTGGCTCAGGCAGTCCTGAGCACGATATTTCTATAATTACAGCTCAACTGGTAATTTCTGAACTTAAAAAACTGGGTTACCAGGTTACCCCTGTTTATATTACCAAGCAGAGACAGTGGATGATTGGCGACGAGCTCGGATCTCTAAAAATATTTTCCGACCCGAGTCAGAATGTGTCTGAGCAGAAAAATTTTGCTGAGTACTATCTGGATCTGGAAAACTCAGTCGGTAAAATTGTTTTTAAGAAAAAAGGATTGACTGGGAAATCTATTACTGTGGATTTGGCTTTCCCAACTTTGCATGGTTCGTATGGGGAAGACGGGACCATTCAAGGTATGTTTGAGATGCTGGGTATTCCATACGTCGGCTGTGATGTGACTGCTTCGGCTATCGCTATGGATAAAGTGCTGACTAAGCAGATAGCTCAGGTTCACGACGTGCCGACAGCAAAGTATCTTTATTTTCACAAGCACGAGTGGGATGGACAGAAAGGCGAAATTTTACAAAAAGTAAAAGATACTCTCTCATGGCCGGTGTTCGTAAAACCCGTGCATTTGGGTTCTTCGATTGCCATTGGAAAAGTGAAAAATCAGGATTTGAAAGATTTGGAATATCGAATCGAAGTTGCGCTTCACTATGATAATAAAGTTTTAGTCGAAGAAAGTGTTGAGAATGCTATGGATGTCACTTGTTGCGTCCTGGGTAATGAAAACTTGCGGCCTTCGCTCCTTCAAGAATCGGTGTTTAGCACTGATTTATTCGACTTCGAAGAGAAGTATTTAAAAGAAGGCGGAGCACAGCTAGGGGAAGCCCAGAAGAGCTTGGTTATTCCGGCGCGGTTGCCAGATGATGTGACGAAAGCTATCCAAGAAGCTGCAAAAAAGGTTTATACAGCCCTTGGCTGTAGTGGGATTGCCCGAGTGGACTTTTTGGTAGATAGACAAACCAATAATTTTTATGTTAGTGAAGTCAACCCACTGCCAGGAACACTTTATCATCATTTGTGGAAAGCCTCAGGCATGGAAATTTCAGAAGTATTGAAAGAATTGATTCATTTGGCTGAACAAAAGCACGAACAAAATAAAAATCTGAGCGTAACTTTTGAATCAAGTGTCTTAAAGCAGCTTAATTCCAAAAAACTCGGATCTAAATTATAATGCAGATATTTTCGTCTCACAGGAGAAAGCTAGAACCCAAACGTAGATTTGGTAGTTTGGCTTTTCGCAAAAAAGTTTCTGAGGCAGCAAGCTACAAGCGTTCAGTTTCTATTCCGCTTTCAAAAATGCGGATTTCCAAGTTCTGGCGCTATTTAGGGGCTTTTTTGGTGGTCATAGCAGCATATTACTTATGGTTGTCGCCGAAGTTTGTCTTAAGTAACTTTGAAATTTCTGGAAATTCACAAATCTCAACGCAGCAAATTATCGACGCCATAGGCAAACATAGATTCTTTTTCCTAAGCCAGGGCCGAGCCAATAAAATTTTGACTTCCAGCTTGCCTCTCATCAAAGAAATAAAAAGTTACGCTCGCGTCTGGCCAGATCGAGTCAAAATCGAAATCGTGGAGCGTGTGCCTGGATTTGTCATCAGGTCTAATGATAAATATTTTCTCGTGGACGAAGAAGGTACAGTCATCAGCCAAGTTCCTGATTCGCAAAATAAATTATTAGTCGAAGACCAGTTAACAGAAGATTTTGCAATCGGAGAAACTTTGCCAGATAGTAAAATGGCGGCGTTTGTACTTTCCATGAGCAAGCAATGGGCAAGTAAGATCTCGACGCCGATTGCGAGCGTGAAATTTCCTGGCAAACAGTCCTCTGAAGTGCAATTCGTCACTTCTGAAGGCTGGACTGTTTTCTTCGACATCAACAGGCCTGTAGTTGCTCAGCTGAATGATCTTGCGGTATTATTAAACAAGCAAATCGGTGGTAACCGGGGCAAACTAGCTTACATAGACCTGAGGCTAGCCAAGTGGGCATATTATTGCTTTAAAGCCACGCCGTGCTCGCAGGTGCCACAAGAAGAACCAAAACCATGACCAAACGCTATGTTATTTCGTTAGGTGGATCACTAATTGTGCCAGAAGAGATTGATGTAAAGTTTTTAGCCGAGTTGCGTAAACTTTTGGCTGCCAGGAAAAAAGATTTTTTCGCAATTGCTCCGGGCGGTGGCAGGACTGCGAGAAAATACTTCGAGGCTGCTAAATTGTTGGGTGTTTCTAACTCTGATGACTTAGATTGGCTTGGAATTTTTGCAGTCAGATTGAACAGATTGCTTCTAAAGGAAATTTTTGTTAGAACGAAAAATGTCGAGATTATCGATACAAAAAATGCTAAGCCTGGCCAGTCATCGGACGCACATGCTGTGGAATTTGCTATTCAGTCGAGAGGGTCAGTGATTATAAATTTGAGCAATGTTGACTATGTTTACGATAAAAATCCGAAGAAGTACAAAGATGCAAAGCCTCTGAAAAATATTACCTGGGCAGATTTTCGAAAAATTGTAGGCAATAAGTGGAAGGCTGTTCAGAGCTGGCCGTTTGACCCAGTATCTTCTAGAGAAGCCGAGAAACACGGATTGAAAGTTGTCTTCATGAACGGCAAGAATTTGAAAAACCTGGAGAATTTTCTTTCAGGAAAAGCGTTTAAAGGAACGGTGATTAACTGATGGATAAAATTTTTATCAAAAACCGAAAGGGGCAGAAGCTTGCGGTAATTGTTGAGCAGCCAGAGGGTGAAGCGATGGGTTTAGCCTTTGTGATGCACGGCCTAGGAGGCTTTAAAGAGCAGCCGCATATCCGCACTAAGGCTGAGGCTTTTTTTGAAAATGGTTATACAACAGTGACTTTTGATACGACAAATAGTATCGGTGAAAGTGACGGTAAGTATGAAGACGCGACGATCACAAACAATTTTAAGGACTTAGAAGATGTGATTGATTGGAGTAAGTCTCAAAAATGGTATCAAGAACCCTTTTGTCTTGCAGGGCATAGTTTAGGAGGGATTAGCACTGGCTTGTATGCTGAGATTTACCCCCAACGAGTTAAGAGTTTGGTTCCTTTTGGAACTGTAGTTTCAGGTAAGCTAAGTGCTGAAACTTTAGAACATCGAAAAGACCGGAAAGATTGGCAAAGAACGGGTTGGCTTGTCAGTGAAAGTGCTAGCAAGCCCGGAGTAATAAAAAGATTGCCATGGTCTCATATGAAAAACCGGATGCAATATGATCTTTTACCTAAAGTTGACAAATTAACAATGCCAGTGTTACTGGTGGTGGGTTCTGAAGATGAGGGGACGCCACCTGAACATCAAAAAATTTTATTCGATTCGCTTCCGGGCAGGAAAGAGATGTACGTGGTTGAAAAAGCACCTCACACTTTTCGAGAGCCAGAGCATTTAGCAGAACTCAAACAAATTTTGGACAGATGGATTAAGAATTTAAAGTAGAAAAGATTTCCAATATTATTGACGATCGGCCAAAAAATTAGACATCTTTTTAAATATAGAAAACCTTGCCACTAATAACTTTGACGTAAGATTTAATTTTAAGTTCCTCAATCAATTCCTTCAATTCATCTGAAATTTCGAGCGGACTAATAAGTGCACTTTTTTGAATTAACGTATACCCGTTTTTTGCCAAGTAACGACGAAAAATATTTCTTGCTCGTCTTTTTTCTTCAGGGATATCGAATAGGATCACGGTCGAAAGACCGTCGCCGCGCTGCTTTTTTATCGTTGGTTTTTGCAATAATATTTTACCTTTTTCTGTCAGAATAAAAGTGTTGCCGTATTTTTTCCTCTTTAAGGGTCTGATCAAGCCTTGCTTCTGGTATTTATGAATTCGGTGATAGAAAGTAGCGCGAGGATAGTGCATGTTCTGAATGCTTAGTCGGTGTGTAAGCGCTTTTTCTAGGAGATATCCGCCTTGCTTCATGAATTGTTTAAATTCTTCGCGATCAATCATAGATTAAATGTACAATAAATTAGCCGATCGGTCAAAAAGTGAGAAATTCAAATGAGCTTAATTCTTAGCCGATGTGGTATTCGGTGACGTAGATGTCGCCTTTGAAGCCTGGGGTATCGCCCCAGGATTTTTCTTGCACAGTTTGCCAGTTGCCAGGCACATTTGGTTTGCTACCGCCGAAGCCAGTAGTCCACAGTAGCCAGACAGTATCGTTTTTCTTGGCTTGTTTCAGATTCAAAATCAAATCATCATTAGTCAGGATTGCAGTGCCAGAAAAATGAGGAATAGTTTCAAGCGAGCCGGAAGAAATAAGCAAAGGATGGATCGGCGTATGGTTGTAGTATTTGAAAGTAAAGTAAATAAAACTTGAGCCAACATAAATTTTATCATTTGCTCTGACGTTTTCATTGACAAATGTCGAGGCTGCTGCCATGCCCGGCTTATTTTTCACAGGACCCAGCTGCTGCCAGTTCCGGAAAAATAAAATAATCGAGACAATGGCAAAAACAGCAGTGAGAGTGCGTCGAGTTGTGTATTTAGGCACCAGAAAAAGTGTAGCAGCGATCAGAATCGAGAAATATAGGGATGCAAACACGAAGTAGCGATCCAGATAAATTGCTTGCTTAAAAGAAAGCAAGAGGGCCGCGACAAAAGGCAAGACTACGCTCAGGGCAATTAGCCATCGCGCGGGCTGCTTGGTCTCGCGGAAGAAATAAATGAGCAAAGCCAATGCAACAAGCGTAGTAATGATGAGAATCAGATGATTCTCGCCTTGGCCACCGAAGATCATTTTCCAGATAGTACCTGGAATGCTCCAGCGATCAGGCGCTGGAATCCAGTAAGCTTTCTCGACTCGTTTGATTTGCTGAAGTAGAGTAGGGATCCAAGGTAAAAACAAAAATACGCTTAGAGCATAGGCAGAAAAACCTTTCCACATGATTTGTTTTCTTTGCCAGAGACAGTAAAGGAAATAAAGTCCCTGAGCTGCGATTGAGAAAAATAAATAGTAATGGGTATAGAAGCAAGCTGCCACAGAAACAGCGTAAGCGATCCAGAAGGAAGTTTTGTTTGTGTTTAGAGCGCGGAGTAGTAGATAGCAAGAAAGCAGTAAAACAAAAGTCCCAAGTGTGTACATGCGCGCTTCGAGCGAATACTGAACCTGAAAAGGATTGATAGCGAGAAATAAAGCCGCGACAATTGCCAATTTTTCATTATTGAAGGCTTCTTTGACAAAGAGGTAGCCAGCGTAGATGGTCAAGATGCCGAACAGGATTGATAGCGACCGAAGAGAGATGAGACTAGACCCAAAAACATAGCTCCAAAGTCGCAAAATCCAATAGTAGAGTGGCGGATGGACGTCGAGACCGATGCGATACATCATTTCGCGCCACGAGTAGCGGATGTAGAGAGCAGAGAAGGCTTCATCATGCCAGAGTGCGACAGCGGTATTGTTATAAATGCGCATCAGACCGCCCAAGATAAGTATAGGTACTAGCCAAACAGTCGTATGATTTTTTACGGGGCTATTTTTCTTCATAGACTAGCATGATCAATTGTCCGAATTCGTTGCGCGACTGGTTTATCAGCTTCGCTTTCGGATGAGTTTTCATAAATTTTATGCGGTCGTAGATCGTACTTTGCGTAAAGATCACTTCGTCGCCCTTTTTTAGTTTCACTTCATAGGTATGAGCCGGATCAACTAAGACATAGGGTTGATTTGTGTCAGTAGTCAGGTATTCAACTGTCTGGACTGAAAAAGTATCGAGAGATAAGTAAGTTCGATTTTTTGTATTTCTTTGATTGAGATAGTCACTGACAGTCGTCAGGTCTGATCGGAAAAAATAATAGTAGTCTTCAGACGCAGCAGCGATTCCGAAGTAAAGCGCAAAATTGTAGACTAGTATAGTAAGGAAAAACGTCGCGACTATCAGATATTTTTGGATTTTCATGTCCCGGTGATGAGGCATGCGTTCCCAGGCCCAGTTTACGCCCCAGGCACTCAGTATGAAAAGAGGCGGAATGACGCCAGTCAGACGAAGCCCGTGAGGAATTCCTTCTGCCGTACTAATTTCTGGAACCAACATAAACCAAAACCAACAGGCGAGTAAAGCTTTATAAAAAGTTGTCGGTTGAATACTTTTCTGCCAAATTTCTTTTACGAGCTGAATGCCAGCTATAGTACAAATCACAACTGCGACGGCAAAAAACGGGCTGATGAGCGGAGTTAAAAAGGGGAAGCCGGAGATATTATGTCGCCAATTGAGATCGCCTTGGGTAAAAAAACTGAGAATTGTGGCTTTAAAAACAGAAATAATGGTCCCAATCAAGTCTCCATGGTTTAACTCAGGGTTAAATACTGAGACCTGGCCTGAGCGGCCTACAAAACTTCCTGGATGATGAAAAAAATAGCTGGCAATCCATGATACCGTAGCTAAGAATGTAGCGAAGAAGACTAGTTTGTATTTGGTGAACTCAACAAACATCCAATGCAGTTTGTGACGAAACGCCAGAGCGAGAAGCACGAAAAATCCGAACACCAGAGGAATCATCATGCGGAAAGAAGTGTAGGTATAGAAACCAAGACCGAAAAATAATCCCGCCAGAGCTGCTGACCAGTATTTAGTTTTCGGTTCTTTTGACTGGAAGAATTTTATGAGAAATAGGATTGTTAGTGCGCTTATCAGCGGTACAGTGTTTGCACGAAAAGCAGTTCTGCTGACGTCTACTGCATAGCTAGAGACAGCCAAAAAGAAAGAAGCGAGAAGTGCCACTCTTTTTCCAAACATCATTTTTGCTAGAAAGTAAACTGCTAGCACTGAGAGAAACCCAAATGCTGCAGAAACAATATGAAATTGCCAGGCACCTGTGCCGAAGAGTGCTGCTGACAGCCATTCGAAATAAAAAAACAAAGCTTCGCGGCCATTACCCCGCTCGTAGAAGGGCTGGATTTGCCCATGGCGCATAAGATTGATATCAAGGCCATTGGCAGCCTCATCTGGGAAAAGTCCTCCGGGTAGATGGGAGATTTGCCAAAAACGGAAGAAAAAAGCTAAGCCCAAAATACAGAGCAAGACCCAGTTGTTTTTTAGCCAATTTTTCATTATAATTTGGTAGATGTTTGTTGCGAAATTAAATGAGGTTTTAGCCTCAAAAAAGTCATTTATTTCGGATCCGATAAATTCCCGAAGTTTAGTCGGCGCCGGTCTTTTAAATATTATACATTGGATACTACTCCTGATCAAGATCAAGCCCTCGAGCACAAATATTTTGTTGCATTATAACGTCGTCTACGGTTCAGATTTAATTTCGAAAAGTTGGTACGTCTACTGGATTCCTCTGTTGGCTTTGATTTTACTTTTGTTGAATTTTTTCGTTTCCAGCTTGTTTTATAAAAAAGAAAAATTAGCTTCGTATTTTCTAAGCATGGCCACGATCGCAGTGCAGCTAATTTTTTTGTCAGCTAGTATCATTTTGATTATTGCCAATGACTAATCATAAGAGAAAAATCTCGATCAGATTATTGGAAATTTTGCCTGGTTTTCTGACTTGGGCAACTTTGGTAGCTGCTATTGTGTTAGCCTATCTTCATCCCGTTTGGATTTCCGTTTATATTATTCTTTTCGATTTGTTTTGGTTTTTGAAGGCTGGTAATGTCGCGATTCATCTGATGCACTCATACTACACGCTGAAGGTTCATCATCAAATCAATTGGCGAAGCTGGTCTGAGCAACTTTCAAGCCTTTCAAATTTTAAAAATTATTTGCGCCAGAGTATTGCTTCTGAAAAAAATGGCTCGCTTCGAAATTTATACCGCCAACAACTAGCGAAGCTTGAGGCCATCTCAGCTAATCGCAATCTAGATTGGACTCAAATTTATCATTTGATAATCGTTCCTTTGTATCAGGAAGGCTTGGAAGTTCTCGAGCCTGCTATAAGCTCGTATTCTAATTCCGACTATCCAAACGACAAATTAATTTTCGTGTTAGCTGTAGAGGAGCGTGCTGGTGCTGAGGCACTGAAGCGGGCAGAAGTTTTAAAGCGGGAGTTTGAACAGAAATTTCACTCCTTTACGATTATCGTCCACCCAGATGGTCTGGCAGGCGAGGCGCGTGGTAAAGGAGCAAACTGCGCTTATGCGGCAGAGAAAATCGCGCAAGAGATTACAAGTTGGGGTATTGCCTATGAAAACGTTATTGTTTCAAATTTTGACTGTGACACGACTGTGGCTCGAAATTATTTTTCGCACTTGACCTTTGATTTTTTGACCATAGACAAGCCACACCAAGCCAGCTATCAGCCCATGCCTGTATTCCATAATAACATCTGGGACACTCCAGCTATTGCTCGCGTGATTGCGATTTCTTCATCTTTTTGGCAACTAGTAGAAGCATCAAGACCTGATCGACTAGTCACATTTTCTTCTCACTCTATGAGTTTCAGAACGTTGGTCGATGTCGGCTTCTGGCGGCGAGACCTGATACCAGAAGATTCGTACATTTTTTGGCAATGCTTCAATTATTTTAACGGCGATTATCGAACTCATCCTCTGTTCACTGTTGTTTCCATGGACGCGGTTTTGGGCAAATCTTACTGGGGGACCTTGGTCGCTCAGTATAAACAGAAAAGACGGTGGGCCTGGGGCGCGATTCAGATTTCTTTAGTCTTTCCGCAGTTTGCGCATAACCAGCTTATGCCATTTTGGAAAAAAATACTTTATGGATATCGGATGATTGAAGGGTATTATTTTTGGGCCACGGCATCGATCATGATCGCGATTTTAGGCTGGCTACCTTTGGTTTTGGGTGGAGCACGATTTGGTGACACTGTTCTCGCTTTGAATTTACCAGTCTTGACCAAGGCCATCATGAGTATTGCTACTTTTTTTCTCCTGTTTTCAGTTTACATAAGTTTAGTCCTGCTCCCACCCCGACCAAAAGGTTATAGTCGTTGGAAATCATTTTCTATGATTTGGCAGTGGATTTTCAGTCCGATTGTGTCATCAATTTTTGGCTCCCTGCCAGCAATCGATGCGCAAACCAGACTAATGTTTGGCCGGTATATGGAATTCTGGGTCACTCCTAAGTATCGCAAAGTATTATGAGATTTTTATATTTAGCTTCATTTGCAATTGCATTTATCGTTTCTTTCATCGCCACTTTTCTAGTCGCCAGGATCGCAGTTAGACGCAAAATTTTAGATATTCCGGATACTGAACGACGTTTTCATAAAACCGCGACTCCCACGCTCGGTGGAATTGCCATTTTTTCAAGTTTTTTCTTAGTTAGTTTTTCTGTGGGCATTCTGGGAGGATACTTGTTAAATGGAAACATTCCGTTGCCGCAGCTTTTAGCTATCTGGGCCGGCGGAGCGATTCTGATGATTGGGGGCTACCTCGATGATCGTTGGCGACTACCAGCTAAATTTTCAATTCTATTTCCAATCCTGGCTTCGCTGGTGATTGTCACTTCAGGCATTAAGGCTTTTAGTCTTCATAATCCTCTGAACAATCAAGTCATAATTCTAGCGCCACTGCTTTCGGCAGCCGTAGTTTTTATCTGGACCATGACCATGACCTATACTACGAAACTTTTGGACGGCATGGACGGATTGGTTACAGGCATTTCAGCGATTGCTGCTGTGATTTTGTTTGGACTTTCGCTGACGCACCAGGTTCAGCAGCCACAGACAGCACTCATCGCGGCTATTTTTGCTGGCAGCCTAGTAGGATTTCTAATTTTAAATTTTTTTCCTGCGAAAATTTTTCTCGGAGAATCCGGCTCTACATTTACCGGGTTTATGCTCGCGGTACTGTCAGTAGTTTCAGGCGGAAAAGTCGCGACCGCCATGCTAGTCATGGGCATCCCTTTGCTTGATATGATTTGGGTCATCATTCAGCGGATAAGTCTTGGTCGCTCGCCATTTGTCGGCGATCGCAGGCACCTATATCATAAACTAGTAGAAATCGGATTTTCAGAGCCGCAAACAGTATTGTTTTTGTATATATTGACCGCGATTTTCGGTGCTTCAGCTTTATTTTTACAGTCACGAGGCAAACTGATCGCGTTCGTGGTCCTGGGATTCGTCATGCTTGCGATCATCTCCTCCATTTATTTCGTCATCCGCAACAATGAAGAAACATAAAATCATCTGGGTTTTAATTCCATTTATTTTTTTGGCCGTTGGGTGCAACAGTCAAATCGGGAGTAAAATTTTGGCCATAAATGGACACACTTTACAAGTTGAGATCGCTGATACGCCACAGAAGCGGATCCAAGGCCTTTCGGGTCGTACTTCACTGGATGGTCATAGTGGGATGTATTTTGATTTTAAAACCTTAAGTCTTCCGAGCATGTGGATGAAAGGCATGAATTTTCCATTAGATTTTATCTGGATTCGAGATGGCGTGGTAGAGGAAATTATCCCGAACGTTTACCCTGAGCCCGGGGCTACAGACGAAGAACTGACTCGTTATACGCCAGAAGAGGAAGTGGATGCGGTTCTGGAAGTAAACGCTGGCTGGGCTACTGAGAATAGCGTCAGAAAAGGGCAAACAGTTAATCTTGACCAGGTGCGCTAAATTTGTTAAACTATTTCGTATGCAAGCTATAATTGAAACCGGTGGCAAACAGTATTTGGTTGCCCCGAAAGACAAACTAACCATTGAAAAACTTGAAACTCCGGCAGGCCAGAGTGTGGTTTTTGACAAGGTCCTCATGACAGCTGATGGCGCAAATGTGAAAGTTGGCAAGCCTTATCTTTCTGGTGCCAAAGTTTCCGCGAAAGTTTTAGCCCAGCAACGAGGCGAGAAACTAGTCATTTTTAAATACCGCGCCAAGTCCAGGTATCGCAGAAAGACAGGCCACAGGCAAGCAGAGACAGTGGTAGAAATTGAAAGTATAAATTAAAACCCGGTTTCCCGGGTTTTTTCTTTTGCTAGTATTCCCTTCGACCTTCTAACGCTTTCGAAAGAGTAAACTCGTCAGCATACTCAAGGTCTGCGCCTGTGGGTAGTCCTCGAGCCAGACGAGTGACTTTGATAGGTTTGAGGGGTGAGGTTAGAGGTTTGAGCTGCTTGGCAATATACATAGCAGTGGCCTCGCCTTCCAGAGATGGATTTGTCGCTAGGATAACTTCTGCTCGTTCTAACTTTTCCAACCGCTCGAGCAATTCTTTGATTTTTAGATTTTCCGGTCCTATGCCATCAAGTGGGGAGATGACACCGCCGAGGACATGATAGACACCATTGAAATCCGAAATCTGATCCATAGCCACGACGTCGAGTGGGTCTTCAACTACGCAAATCAGATCATGGTTACGTTTGGTATCAGAGCAAATCTTGCATGGGTCTGTTTCCGCCATGTTAAAGCAAACTGAGCAGTAGATGAGATCTTTTTGCAGATTAGCAATCGACTGAGCAAAAGTTTGCAAGTCGATATTTGGATTTTTCAGCAAATAAAAAGTCAGCCGCTGCGCGGTTTTTGGCCCGATACCTGGAAGTTTGCTAAATTCATTGATGAGGTTTTGGACTGACTTGGGAAGGGTAGACATAGTAGCTCTCAAATGCTAATATCTTTTCATCGCCTCGTCAACCGAAAGGAGCTCTATGCCCCACAAGACAAGGTTGATTCCGGGAGTCAGTGGGCCGCAGGCACCCAAGCGAGTAAAGGGAACACTACCGTCAGACGTGGAAGTTACTCCTCGTGGCGAGCTTCATCAGCTTGATCCGGGCGGTGTGAAGCCATCAAGCGATCAGGGCACGCCAGCTCCGCCGAAAATGCAGGATCATCCAGACGATTGGCGATAACAGAAGGGGGATCGAAAGGCTCACAAAGCCGGAAAACAGAGGAACACTGCCTGGCCCACGGAAAAACGGCTAGCCTGGGCAGGAATCTTCATCGAAGGTGTTCGTCAGGAGTTTCAGGCTGACGGAAAACAGGAGCGAGCCAGAAGTCTGGCACAATCGCTCTCGTTCATCCTCAAGGCCGACGAAAACATTCTGCGATCACTGCGCGTGCGCTTGCGACACGAGCGACACGAACTCGAGGAAGAAGCCCGGTTTCGGCAGTTACGCGATCGAATCAGCGCCCGACGTAACCCGGCCGTGCTCGTGGTGGCAGACCATCCAATGCAAGAAGCCTAAACATGAAGTGGATCGGGCGCATTAGGCCCTAAGCTTTCACGCTTGCCTGAGTAAACTCTGGCATCCACCTCTACAGCCCGACGACGCAAGTCAGTCGGCTTTTTGTTTAGTGGCTATTCCATTATCTGGTTCATCATGGCTTCTTCGACTGAAGGAGGCTGTTTGGCTAGATTTTTAAACGAAGTTTTCTCACCATCAAAGAATAGCTCGATATCACCTGTCGGTCCGTTTCTATGTTTGCGCACGAGAATGTCAGCGACGTGCGGCTTGCGAGAATCTTTTCCAGAATACATCTCGTCGCGATAAATAAACATGACCACATCAGCATCCTGCTCAATGGATCCTGATTCGCGCAGATCTGAAAGCTGAGGTTTCTTATCACCACCGCGCTGCTCTACAGCACGAGACAGCTGAGACAGAGCTAGCACCGGCACATTTAGTTCTTTGGCCAGAATTTTCAGGGACCGAGAAATTTCCGATACTTCTTGCACACGATTTTCTGGGCTGCGTCCTTGCATGAGCTGCAAATAGTCCACCACTATAAGATCTAAATCGTGTTCTGATTGAAGTCTGCGTGCCTTGGTTCGCAATTCCATAATATTTACAGAGCCTGAGTCATCGATAAAGATCGGCGCTTCAGAAAGTCGCCCTAAAGCATGCCCAATTCGCTCAAAGTCGTTGTCTGGGCCATAGTCATTGAGTTTTCCAGTGCGCATTTTCCATAGATCGACATCAGCCTCAGCAGCAAGTAGACGATCCACGAGCTGATCCTTACTCATTTCTAGAGAAAATATGGCCACAGCCTTCTTTTCATTCATAGCCACATGGCGAACAAAGTCCAGAGCCAGGGAAGTTTTTCCCATAGATGGTCTGGCTGCCAAGATAATCAAGTCAGATTTTTGTAAACCGCCGAGCTTATTGTCAAGATCATTAAAGCCAGTTGACACGCCGCGCAATTTTCCTTTTTCGCGGTGCAGCTCGTCTATGCGGTCAAATGTTTCGTGCAAAATTTCAGACAATGAGACAAAATTTTGTTTCAAATATTTTTGCGAAACAGAAAAAAGTTTCTGTTCAGCCTGATCTAGCAGGGTTTCCAAATCCATGTCTTCTTGGTAGCCGAGTCCCACGATGTCAGTGGAAGCAGAGATGAGCCGGCGCAGAGTGCCTTTGCGACGCACTATTGTTGCGTAATGCACTACGTGTGCTGCTGAAGGTACGGAATTGACCAGAGTAGTCAGATACGACACGCCACCGATCTTCTCAAGGCTGCTGCCTTCTTCGAGTTTGTTGGAAACTGTCAGAATATCGATCGAGGCGCGCTCGTCATAAAGTGCTAGGATAGCCAGATAAATAATTCGATGTCTGTCATCATAAAAGTCCGAAGCATCGATGAGGTCTGCGATTTTGATGACTGCGTCGCGATCCAGTAGTAAAGAGCCGAGCACTGACTGCTCAGCCTCGATGTTCTGAGGTGGGATGCGGTTGATAAAATTCTCAGAAGTCTGAGTTTCTGTGGGTTTTTTAGGCATCTTTATGAA
>CAYOPE010000018.1:0-17760 GCA_964405805.1 uncultured Candidatus Saccharibacteria bacterium
GAGCCTGGTGTTCAACTTTCTTCGAAATGGCAAGCTGGATACGAGTCGAAGCGGTTGGGGATACGATTGCCAACAGCAAACCAATAACCATAAAAATTATACCTGCTTGGTTGTTGTCTCTGCTTCGGCGGCTGCCGAAAATGCTAGCTCGCAGCATCCAGTTGGACATCAGAGTCACGACGCCCACTAATACCACTATTATCGTGGAAAGCCTGATATCAAAGTTGCCGACATGTGACAGTTCATGCGCCATGACGCCTTCAAGCTCTGGCTTGGTTAGCTTTTCACGTAAGCCGCTTGTGATACAGAGCACAGCATGCTTGGGATCTCGGCCAGTGGCAAACGCGTTTAGAGCTGTATCATCTATGAGGTAGATTTTCGGTGTAGGTAATCCCGCTGCGATGGCGAGATTTTCTACTGTGCGATAGAGCTCTGGGTCATCGGCTCTCTGTACTTCTCTGGCATGGGACATGGCCAGCACTATTTTGTCAGAGTAGAAGTAGCTACCCAAACTCATGAGTATTGAAAATCCAACCGCGATAGGTAGAAGTAGCGGCTGGTTCTGCGACTGCGCAAATACAAACCCGAGTCCTATGATGAGGACTAGGAAAAATGTAATCAGTAGCGCGGTCCTGCGCTTGTTAGATGAGATCTCGGTATAGATCATTAGAACTGAACGTTTACAGGATTTTGAATTTCTTTGTTACTGTCGTCGAAGAAAGTTTTCGGCTGAAAACCTAGAACGCTTGCAAACAAATTTGTCGGAAAGACTTGCAGCTTGGTATTGTAGTCGCGCACGACACCATTGTAAAATCTTCGCGCCGCTTGAATCTTGTCTTCAGTGTCAGTCAGGTCGGACTGCAAGCTTAGGAAATTCTGGTTCGCTTTCAGTTCTGGATAATTTTCAGCAACTGCAAACAGTGAGCGAATAGTTTGGCTCAGCTGGTTTTCAGCAGCGAGCTTTTGTCCAGGAGTCGGCGCTGCCATGGCTTGCGCTCGGGCATCAGTGACTTTGGTAAATACGCCTTCTTCATGTTTGGCATAGCCCTTGACTGTATTGACCAGATTCGGGATCAGGTCATAGCGGCGCTTGAGCTGGACTTCGATATCAGACCAGGCTTCGTCGACTCTATTGCGAGCGTGAATTAAGGCATTATAAATTCCAATCCCTGCAACCACGACCAATATAACGACAATTAGTAATATAAACATAATTACTCCTTTCGTAAGTTTGTAGTTTTATGGTATAATAAACTATATTTTATGTCTATATCTACAGAAGAAGTTGAGCGAATAGCCAAGCTAGCTCGATTATCATTTAACGAATCCGAGAAACAAAAATTACAGCAAGAGTTGTCTGCGATTTTAGATTACGTGGACCAGCTGAAAGAAGTGGAAGGGAAAGTTGTCGAAGAAAAGCCAGATCCTGATGCTGTGAATCTGATGCGCAATGACGTCGCTGAAGAAATTACAGATCCAGAAGAATTTCTAAAGCAAGTCCCTGCTCGTGAAGGTAGATTTATTAAAGTGAAATCAGTCTTAGACTAATGGACTTCAGAGATCTCAGCATCAAGCAAGTTTCGGAAATGCTTGCTCACAAAAAAATCTCAGCGAAAGAGCTGGCTGAGATGTCTTTGAAGCGCATCAGAGAAGTGGATGATAAATTGCACGCCTTTCTCTATGTCGCGGAAAAAGAAGCTAGAGTGGCGGCAGCAAAAGCAGATCAGCTCATCGCTGATGGCGAAAATTTTTCGTTAACTGGCATTCCGTATGCTGTGAAAGACAATATCTTGGTTAAAGGCATGCAGGCCACAGCAGCTTCGCGAATTTTGGAGGGCTATATTGCTCCTTATGATGCGACTGTTATTAAAAAACTGAGTGAAGAGTTGCCTGTAGTCATGGGTAAAACAAACTTGGACGACTTTGCCATGGGCTCATCTACTGAGAATTCAGGATTCGGACCATCCAAGAATCCCTATGACATCGAGCGAGTGCCGGGTGGATCATCTGGTGGCTCAGCAGCAGCTGTAGCTTCTGGAGAAGTTTTGTTTGCACTAGGCACTGATACTGGTGGCTCAGTCAGACAGCCTGCAAGCTTCTGCGGCCTGGTCGGACTCAAGCCGACGTATGGCCGAGCTTCGCGTTATGGCTTGATCGCACTTGGTTCTTCTTTGGATCAGCCAGGAGTGCTGACGAAAAACGTCGAAGATTGTGCGACCGTGTTTCAGCTGATGGCAGGGCAAGATCCGTACGATTCAACTACTCTTCCGAAGGCAGTGCCGGATTATTCGAAATTTCTGAAAGAAGATCTGAAAGGACTGAAAATCGGAGTGCCGAAAGAATACTTTATCGATGGAATGGATCCGGAAGTTTCAGCAATTGTCCGCAACGTGATCAAAAAAGCCGAAGAGCTGGGAGCTGTAGTTTCTGAAATGAGCTTGCCGCATTCTTCGTACGCGCTAGCTGCTTACTATATTATTTTGCCAGTAGAAATTTCGGCTAATTCTTCTCGTTACGATGGCATTCGATATCCGATTTCAGTTGCTGGTCAGACTTTGCAAGAAGTGTATTTTAATACTAGATCCAAAGGCTTTGGTTCAGAGCCGAAGCGACGAATTATGATTGGCACTTATGCGTCTTCTGCTGGCTATGCTGATCAATACTATAAAAAAGCCAAGCAGGCACAGCAGCTGATAAAAAAAGATTTTACTGATGCATTTTCCGCCAAAGGCGGATCCGCCCCCGGCGGACAAAAATTTGATTTACTCATCACGCCCACGACTCCGACTGCGGCTTTCAAGTTTGGTGAAAAATCTGATCCTTTGTCCATGTATCTCGCAGATATTTTTACAGTAGGTCTAAATATTGCCGGCGTGCCAGGCTTAAATATTCCAGCAGGAGCCACGAAGTCAGGCTTACCGGTTGGCGTACAGCTAGTAGCAAACGATTTTGAGGAAGAAAAGCTATTCATGGCCGGCCATGCTTTAGAAAAATCTTTAAATATAAAATTAAAACCAAATTTATGAAAAAGGTCTTGATTATTTTATTTTTAGTTTTGTTTGCTGCACCACTTCTAGCTCAGGCAGCCACTCCCTGTACGATTAATCGCACGGCTGACAAAGTCGATGTTAAACCATCGGACTTGCCGCTTTGCGTAAACCAAATTTATATTTGGTCCTTAGGTGTCGCGAGTCTACTAGCGCTTTTGATGATTGTTATAGGTGGCTACTACTACATGACTTCTTCTGGAAATGCAGAACAAGCGAGTAAAGGAACGGAAATGATTTGGTCATCAGTTATAGGTTTGGCATTGTTGTTTGGCGCTTATCTTTTATTAAGCACGATTAATCCTGACTTGGTGAACTTCGAGAATTTTAATAAAACATTTAATGATTTTAATACTCAAAGCCAACAGCCACCGGCAACTCAGCCACCTGCCACGCAGCCTCCTAGCACTGGCGGAGTAAGACAATAAATGAACTACGAACCCATCATCGGACTAGAAGTCCACGTCCAACTGAAAACGCAAAGCAAAATGTTTTGCCGGAATAGAAACGCTGAGGCAACTGAGCCCAATCTTCATATTTGTGAAATTTGTACTGGCCAGCCAGGAGCTTTGCCAGTGATCAACATGGAAGCTGTCAGGAAATCCGTCATGGTCGGGCTGGCTTTGAATTGTCAGATCGCTGAGTATAGCAAATTTGATCGAAAAAATTATTTCTATCCGGATTTGCCCAAAGGCTATCAGATTTCGCAGTTTGACCATCCGATCAATGGCAAAGGAAGATTGGGGACCGTTGGAATTACCAGAGCGCACCTCGAGGAAGATGCGGGAAAGCTCGTGCATCCGCCAGGTAAAGATTATAGCTTGGTTGATTTGAACCGCGCTGGCACTCCTTTGCTCGAAATTGTATCAGAGCCAGACATCAGATCAGCTGAGCAGGCAAAAGCCTATCTGCAAGAGCTTCAGAACATCATGCGCTACCTAGGCGTGTCTGATGCTGATATGGAAAAAGGCCATCTGCGCTGCGATGCAAACATTTCTCTTCGCAAGATCGGCGAAAAAGGATTTCCACCATACAAAGTTGAAGTCAAGAACATGAATTCGTTTCGGGCTGTTGAGCGGGCGATTAACTTTGAGATAAAAAGGCAAGCAGAAATGCTTGACCAAGGCGAAAGGCCGAAAATGGAAACTCGCGGCTGGGTAGATGAAAAAGGAATTACGGTTTCCCAGCGCTCAAAAGAAGAATCGCAGGATTACAGATATTTTCCAGAGCCAGATTTGCCGGTATTACAGTTTACCAGAGAATGGCTAGATGAGCTGAGACGAGAGTTGCCAGAATTGCCAAACGCTCGCAAAACAAGATTTGTAGAAGAATATAAAATTCCGGAAAAAGATGCGGATGTTCTGGTTGGGTACAAAGACCTTGCGGACTACTTTGAGCATGTAGTCTCAGAGTTTTCCGCCGAAGGCGGATCCGCCTCTGGCGGAGAAGCTAGTCCCAAGCAAATCCAGATGATCGTCAGCTGGATTCTGGGCCCATTTCTAGCTGCGGTAAATGAAAAAGGAATTCTACCGTCAGACTCAAAGGTTAAAGCGGAAAATTTTGCAGAACTATTGAAACTTATTGGTGATGGCAAAGTTTCGAATCTGGCAGCGAAAGATGTATTTGCGAAAATGTTTGAAACAGGCGAAGACCCGCACGTGATTCTAGATAGACTCGGTCTGCATCAGGTCTCTGATGAAGGGATGATCTTGGACGCTGTGAAGAAGGCGATTGAAGCAAATCCGAAAGCTGTAGCTGATGCCAAGGCAAACCCCAAATCAATTGGTTTCCTGGTTGGGGCAGCCATGAAAGAACTGAAGGGCAAGGGCAACCCGCAGATGATAAACGAAATTTTGAAAAAGGAGTTAAAAAATGATTAAAAAAATTGTCGGGTTTATTTTAGGTGGTATCCTAGGCTGGATCCTCGCTATCGCATTCACATTGTTTTCGGCTACAACTTTGCGAGATCGACAACCAAACGCTTTGGTCAACATTTTAAGTAATGCAAATTTAATTTTTTGGGTTCTTGTAATTGGGTTTGCTTTATTGGGTTTATTTATTGTTTCGAACGGTTCTCGAAAATCGAAAATTATTGCCTCAGTATCCGCCGCAATCATCATCCTGGGATTATTTTTCGGTATAAGTTTGGGGTAAACTAACCATCCCGCACTTGATGCGGTATCTTTTTTGTCATTCCGAACGCAGTGAGGAATCTCACGTGAGATCCTTCGCTTCGACCCGTCAGACGGGTCTTCGCTCAGGATGACAAATATTTTTTAACCAGCCCCACGGCTTGTTTTTTGTTTGTGATCCACTTGATTCGTGAATCAGTTTTAAACCAGGTCATCTGTCTTTTCGCAAATTTGTGGATCGCGGATTTGAGTTGAGTCACCATTTCGTCATACCTTAGATGGCCTTGGAGATAGAGTGAGACAAAGCGGTACTCGAGTCCCAGTTCTTGCAGCCTTTGGTGGCTGATTTTGTTTTGGAGAAGTTTTTTGACTTCGTTGACTAAGCCTTGCTTGAGGCGCTTTTCCAGCCGGGCGTCAATCAGTTTATAAAGTTTGTTAAGATCTTTTTTGAGACCAAGAATGAGGATATTATATCCCTTATTCGCCCGAATAGGGGATATATCTGGAACAGGTTGGCCTGTCGCTTTCACGATTTCAATTGCCCGGATCAGGCGGTGGGGATTGTGGCGGTCAATATTCTGCGCTCGTCTGGGATCGAGTTTGCGAAGCATGGCGAAAAGCTGGGCAGCTGATTTTTTTGCTAATTGTTTGCGGAGCTTGAAGTTTGGTGCGACTTCGGGGATTTGTAGATCATCAATCACAGCATAAATCCAGAAAGGCGTACCGCCGACTAGAAACGGCAAATGCCCTCGACTACGAATTTTGTCGATCGACAATTTATGTAGTCGTTTGAAATCAGCGACTGTGAACTGCTTTTTGGGATTAGCTACATCTAGGAGATGATGAGGTACAAGCCTTTGTTCCGCTTTGGTAACCTTACCGGTTCCTATATCCATGCCTTTATAAACCTGTCTCGAGTCAGCAGAAATAATCTCGCCATGAAATTTGCGGGCGAGCTTGATAGCAAGATCGGATTTGCCGGAAGATGTGGGACCGAGAATGACAATGAGTTTGGAATGATTCGCCCCTCCTTTTAAGGAGGGGCTGGGGGAGGTCTTGATTCCTTGAGACCCCCTCTTGGTCTCCCCCTTAAAAGGGGGAGAAAAAAAATTTTTCATTTCTTCTTCACCAACTTAAGTCCAGCAAATTTGCTTGCACGTTTCAAAGAAGCGCCTGAGACTTTCATGCGCGGACGCTTCTTGATTTCTCGTTTTTCCGCCTTCGTTGAAACTTCGGCGGACAAGTCAGCTTTAAGATTGTGATCGGCTCTGGATCTCATCAGAGATTTTTCCGATAAATTTGTCTAACTTCATGACACCCAAATCTTTCTGATTGCGAGCACGTACTGCCACTGATTTTGCTTCTACTTCTTTTTCCCCGACAATGAGCATGTAAGGTACTTTTTCCATCTCTGCTTCGCGGATTTTTTTACCTACTGATTCGGAGCGGTCATCGAGTTCCACACGCACTCCTGCTTCTTTCAATTCTTCGACAACTGATTCTGCATATTTGTTTTGCTTATCAGTGATAGGCAAGACCTTGACTTGTACAGGCGAGAGCCCAGTGGGGAAAGCACAAGCGTAATGCTCAATAAGCAAGCCAATAAATCTTTCTATTCAACCATAACTGACTCGGTGAATAGCTACAGGAGTTTTTTTACTGCCATTGGCAGATGTGTACTCAAGTTTGAAGCGCTGTGGCTGCTGGAAATCAAGTTGAATGGTACCCATTTGCCACTCTCGACCCAGAGCATCTTTCATAAGAATATCGACTTTAGGACCATAGAAGGCGCCGTCTTTCTCTGCGATACTGAAATCTTTTTTGCTTTTTTTCAGAATTTTCTTTAGAGTTTCTTCGGCTTTGTTCCAGGTGGAGACTTCTCCCATAAAGCTATCAGGCCTCGTTCCTAGTCGGAAAGAGTATTTGAGACCGAATATCGAATAGAATTTCTCGACGATTTCGAAAATTTCTTCGTACTCGTCACCAATCTGGTCCTCGGTCACAAAGCAATGAGCGTCGTCTTGTCGAAATTCACGCACACGAAGTAGTCCGTTTAATGCACCTGAAACTTCATTGCGATGTAAGGTATCAGTATCAGATAGTCGTAAGGGCAGATCTTTATAACTTCGAAGTTCTGAGCCAAATACAACCATCGCGTTTGGACAATTCATAGCCTTTATCCCGTATTCTTCGCCATCTTTGGTTTTAACACTAAACATATCTTCCCAATAATGCTCATAGTGGCCGGAAGTTTTGTAGAGCTCTTTTTTATTCAGGAGCGGAGAGACAATTTCTTTGTAGTTACGTTTACTGTGTTCAGTTCGCCAGAAATTAACCAGTTCGTTGTAGATTGTCACTCCTTTTGGCAGCCAGTAAGGCATTCCCGGAGAAGTATGATGGAACATAAATATTCCAAGTTTCGGCCCCAGTTTCTTGTGATCTCTTTTTTTGGCTTCCTCAAGCATCTTCAGATGATTTTCTAATTCTTCTTTGGTCGGAAAAGCTGTGGCATAGATGCGGGTAAGCATCGGGTTTTTTTCGCTACCACGCCAGTAGGCGCCTGCGATGGAGAGCAGTTTGAAATTTTGTAATTCTTTTTTTGGATGATCCACGTGGCCGCCACGACAGAGATCCCAGTAGTCACCGGACTTGTAAAAACTGAGCTTTTCGCCATTGCCAGAGAATTCATCAATCAGCTCGTGCTTGTAAGCATTTCCTGGATATTCTTTTTTTGCCTCTGCTTTGGACAATTCATGTCGCTCAAAGCCATCCCAGGATTTCACGATCTCGTGCATGGTTTTTTCGATCTTGGGAAAATCCTTTTCCGAGATAGGATCTGGGAATTCAAAGTCAAAATAGAAGCCATCTTCGATGGCAGGCCCGATCGCTCTTTTTGTCCCAGGCCACAGCTTCATGACTGCTGCTGCGAGCAGGTGAGCGCAGGAGTGTCTTAAATGTTCAAGATATTCTTTGTTGTCTTTCATAGAATTAAGGGGGTTAATGGGTGTAAAGGGAGTAATGGGCGGAAACAAAAAAACCAAGCACTAATTGCTTGGGTCCGATCGAAGACCGGAGGTTCCACCCAAAACTTTACTTCATTGCTTTGGTTAACGCTCAAAGTAAGCGACTTGCTCCGCGGTTGGTAGCCGCCTCACTGCAAGTGGATTTATTATATTCCTAAGACAAATTTTGCGCAAGGAGCTCTTTGATCTTCATTTTGAGATCATCACTAAGACTTATCCGGAAAGGGGTTTTGATTTTTTGTTCTTTGATCTGCAAGTTTACGCCGAGTTCTCCAGGCGAAGATTCAAACAGTGTTTTGAGTTGCTCGAAAAGTTCGTCTGTCGCAGCTTCGGGGATTTTGATAGTGACGGAGGAGGGTTGAGGGGCGAGGTTCGATGCTTGAGAACCGAATTCTTTGATGCTGTCAGCTAGAAACTTGGGTTCGCCATCTTTGTCAGAAAGTTTTCCTGTCATTACTACAATTTTTTCTTCTTGGATCAGATCTTTGGATTGGTTGTAAAGATTGGGGAAGATCACAACTTCGATCAGTCCGGAAGTATCTTCTAGATCCACGAAAGCCATTTGTTCACCTTTTTTAGTGAGAATTTTTTGGACACGTGTAATCACACCAGCCACAGTAGCCATGACAGTTTTATTATCAATCATCTGTTTGATGGGCGTGGCAAACTGCTTGATCTTGTCAGCGTATTCTTCGAGCGGGTGAGCTGTGACATAGAGACCGAGCAATTCTTTTTCCCAGCCAAGCCGTTCGCGTTTGCTAGCAGGCTCGACTTCTCGAAGCTTTAATTTAGTTTGAGGCATTTGATCCGCTGCAAATAAGCTAGCTTGATTCGAAGTTTTGTTTTGGGCCCGAGTAAATTCCAAAATTGCTTCAGTGTTGGCAAGCAGCTGGTTGCGTTCGCCGAGAGAGTCCAGTGCCCCTGATTTGGCCAGCGCTTCCCAGGATTTTTTGTTGAAATTTTTGGTGTGAATTCTTTTGACAAAATCCTCGATGGAGGCAAATTTACCACCTGATTTCATCTGCTCGCGGATCATCTCTACCACATCACTGCCGAGATTCTTTATCGCATAAAGTCCGAAGCGAATGTTGTGTTCGTCGATGACTGTAAACTGGCTCATGGATTCATTGACATCAGGCGGCAGGACATTGATGCCCAGTTTTTTACATTCTTCGACTGCTTCGGCGATGGTGGGCATGTCGCCAGCTTCTGCAGACATGAGCGCTGCCATAAATTCCACTGTGTAGTTGGCTTTCATGTAGGCTGTCTGGTAGCTGACGACACTATAGGACGCAGAATGAGACTTGTTAAATCCATAAGCTGCAAATGGCTCGATCCATTCCCAGATTTCAGAGGCTTTGTCATGACTCCAGAGAGAAGTTTGCATGCAGCCCTGGATAAATTTCTCTTTTTGCTTGGCCATCTCTGCGGGAATTTTTTTGCCTACTGCTTTTCGGAATTTATCAACTTCTTCCCAAGTGTATCCTGCTAGATCGTGGGCAATTGTTAAAAGATCATCCTGATAAACCAAAATTCCATAGGTTCGCTTGAGAATTTTTTCCAATGCCGGGTCCATGTAGTGAATGAGGCGGGGATTGTGCTTTCTTTTGACATAGTCTGGGATGAACTGCATAGGACCTGGGCGATACAGAGCGATCATGGCCATTATGTCGAAAATAGTATTTGGGCGAAGCTCCATGAGATAACGTGTCATGCCTGAGGAGCCCATCTGGAACACACCGAAAGTGTGACCTTCGGAAAGTAATTTGAAAGTTTTTTTGTCAGGATGCGGAAGATTGTAAATATCGATTTTTACATCATGCCTTTTTTCTGCGATATGTACTTAAGTATCGGATATGGAAAGGTTGCGAATTCCTAGAAGATCGAGCTTGACCACACCCAGCGCTTTGCTGTTCGCATTGGCATCGAGCGCATACATGTCGTATTGGGTGATAATTTTCTCGCCATCTGGCTCGTGCTGCAGAGGCATGTAGTCAGTGAGATTTGTCGGTGTGATAACGATCCCTGCGGCGTGCACAGAAGCGTGTCTGGCACCACCCTCGAGTTTGCGTGCGATGTCTAGAATTTTTTTGGTCTCAGGATCGCGGTCATAAGTGGATTTCAGATCAGGACTAAGCTCCAATGCTTTATCCAAAGTCATATGGAAGCCTTGTTTGCCAAACGGAATCATTTTGGCGATCTGGTCGCATTTGCTATAAGGCACACCGAGTGCGCGGCCCACATCGCGGACAGCAGCGCGCGCCATCATGGTTCCGAAGGTAATGATTTGCGCGACTTTGTCTTGGCCGTATTTTTTCGTGATGTATTCGATGGCTTCGTCTCGTCTATTGTCCGCGATATCGAGGTCAATATCAGGCGGAGTCGGTCTGTATTCAGTTAGAAATCGCTCAAAAGGCAATTCATAGTAAAGTGGATCGACGTTGGTAATGCCTAAAATGTGGCCGACGATGGATCCTGCAGCACTGCCTCGAGTATTGGTGATGGCGCCGAGCTTGTGCGCGCCCTCGACCACATCTGCGACCATAAGTAGATAAGTGTCAAAGCCAGTTTTGATGATAATGTCGAGTTCGTAATCAATTCTTTTTTGGATTTCTTCGGGAATTTTTCCATTCTTGCCGTAAAAGTTGATTGCGCGCTCATAAGTCAGCTCTCGCAAATATTCGCCTGTTGTTTTTCCTGCAGGCACTTCGACTTTCGGAAAGTAGCGCTGGTTTGTGAGAATTTTCAAATTACATTTGCTGGCTATTTCGGAAGTATTACTTACTGCTTCTGGGAAATCTTGAAATTTTTCTAGCATTTGCTCAGGAGATTTAAGGGACAAATCATATCCGCGCATGTCCATACGATTTTCATCTGTCACAGTTGTCGCAGTGCCAATGCAAATCAGGACATCTTGTGCTTCTGAGTCCTCAAGGTGCAAGTAATGACTGTCAGCTGTGGCTACAAGCTTGAGATTTTCTCTCTTTGCGAGCATTGCTAGCTTAGCAACCAGATTTTCTTCAGCTTGGTCGAGTGTTTTGCTGTTTCGTTGAATCTCGATATAAAAATTATCTTTGCCAAAGATGTCTAAATATTTCTGCAAAACTGTTTGAACCTCTGGTTCAGTTCTGTTTACCACAGCTCTAGCAAGCTCGCCGCGCTGGCAGCCAGAAAGCGCGATAAGGCCTTCGGAATGTTTCTTCAGAACCTCCAGATCAATTCGCGGTTTGTAATAGTAGCCGTCGATGTGAGCAATAGTCGTAAGTTTGAGCAAGTTCTGATAACCAGTTTCGTTTGCGGCCAGCAGAGTCAGATGATAGTAGTCAGAATCGACTTTGCCGCTTTTGTCATGCAGACTTCGCGGAGCGATGTAGGCTTCGACTCCGATGATTGGCTTGATCCCAGCGTCCAGGCAAGCATTGTAAAAAGGAATCGCGCCATACATGACGCCATGATCAGTCAGGGCTATAGAAGTCATGCCTAATTCTTTAGCGCGACTGACTAGCTGGTCGATTTTTGACAAGCCATCCAGCAGCGAATAGTGGCTGTGGACATGTAAGTGAGTGAATTTCGTCATAATTTGTTTGTATTATGCCAAAAATGCTATAATTTGTACATGATTAGTGACCGATTACAAGAGATATTTTTAGTCATAGGCGATAGACTCGCTCCGATTAGCAAAAAATGGTGGTACGCACTAGCTTTGGTTGTGATTGCTTGGCTCCCAATTTACTATGTTGCGAAATATGCTTTTGTCGAGGCGCGGCTATCTCATTATAATGTTCCGCGAATTGTCTATGTTAGCGCTACGAAAGAACCTCTGCAGATCGTTGACAAAAAAATTTTTACACTACCAAATAATACTTATTCAGCCTACGTCCGAATTCGAAATATAAATTTAGAATGGGGCGTGGCAGAGCAAACCTATAGCGCTGAGTTTAAAACTTTGGGCGGTACGATTGTAAATAAGATTCAGGGCCAGACTTTTATATTGCCTTCCTCAGAAAAATTAATTGTCTTTGCACGATTCAGTTCACAAGAGCAAATTCAGGACATCAATTTCGTCTTGGGCGATACGCATTTCATTCACAAGCCCGACGTATCCATCAACTTAGAAACTGAGCGTATCAATTTACAAAACGGCGCTGGCGGCCTGATCATTTCCGGTGGAGTAAAAAATTTAACACCATTTACTCTGAAGCAAGTAGATTTGCCAGTGCTCGTCTATGATAGTAAAAATGAAATTGTCGCTGTAAGCTCGACTTATATGAGTGACTTACTTTCTTCTGAAACAAGAACTTTCAGTACAACCTGGCCATTATCTGTCCCTACTGCCATCCGCGCGGAAATCGATCCTGAGGTAAATATTTTTGACCGAGACATTTTCGTTCCTCAAGCCGGAGTTTCGCCGTTTGAGAACCAGTAGGGTATGAGATGGCTATCTCATTTTCGCTACTTTGATATATATATTTTTATCAGCAGTCTGCTGCTGCTGATTTTGGGTTTACTTATGATTTACTCAACCACGCTGGCTCAGCCGACAAATTTGATCTGGCGACAGCTGATCTATGCGGCTTTAGGCTTTGTTTGCTTGTTTTCTTTGGCTTTTTTTGACTATCGCAAATTTAAAAAAGCTACTGGAATCATTTATGTCCTAATCGTGCTTAGTTTAATTGTAGTTTGGTTTTTGGGCCGCAGTGTAAATGGATCTACTCGCTGGATCGACTTAGGAATTTTTCGAATCCAGCCAGCAGAGTTCGTGAAACTAGCCATGGTATTAATTATGGCTAAGTTTCTAGATCAAGCTGGCGAGAAGATTAAAGATTTTCGTTATGTGTTATTGTCAGCAGTCTATGTTTGCATTCCTGCGATTTTGGTTTTGATGGAGCCGGATCTCGGCTCTGCGCTGGTTATTTTTATCACTTGGCTGAGCTTGCTTTTAGTTAGTCGGATGAACAAAAGTCATCTGGCGATGTTGCTCATTTTAGGAATATTAATTTCATCCGCTGGCTGGTTTTTTGTTTTGAAAGATTATCAGAAAAATCGAATTTATACTTTTTTAAATCCTAGTCTCGATCCTCGAGGAAGAGGTTATAATGTTTTGCAATCGATTATCGCTGTGGGCTCCGGAAGCATCACTGGGCGAGGAGTGGGTAGGGGATTTCAGTCACAACTGAAATTTTTACCTGAGCGGCAGACTGATTTTATTTTTGCATCTACAGCCGAAGAACTGGGATTTTTTGGAAGCTTGTTTATATTTATAATGTTTGGAGTATTATTTTTTCGCATGATCCGAGCTACCAAGCATGCGCGAGACAATTTCGGGATGTACTTAACAATTGGAATTTTTTTTATGTTAGTTTCGCAAGTTTTGATTAATATAGGAATGAATGTTGGTTTGCTTCCTGTGACGGGAATTCCACTACCTCTAGTTTCTTATGGCGGCAGCTCCCTGATTACGACGATGTTGGCACTAGGATTGGTCCAGAGTGTGGTGGCCCGACAGAAAGCAGTAAGGTTTGGCTCATGATTGGTTGACCTTGGAAACATTAGTCTTTACAATGTAAATATACTTATGGCCAAGTTTGATTACAACAAAATTGTTCAGTGGTTAGCTTATATACTTAAATGTCCTGTTTGTGGACAACGCTACAACCCTGATCAAACCAAAATTATCGACACTGGAGAAGAAAGGCCGCTCGCAGGAAGGAGTTTACTTGTTCACACGGATTGCGATCGCTGTAAAAGTTCTGTCGTCTTTAGTATCGCGATCGATGGTCCAGAAATTTTTTCCATTGGCATGGTGACTGACCTGACTTCTCAGGACACGACTAAATTTAAAAACAGTCAGCCGATTTCTTCAGACGAAGTTCTAGCCACCCACGAGTTCCTCAGAGGCTTTGACGGTGATTTCCGCTCGGCTTTGAAGTAGTTGACCATTTCATGTAAAAGTGTTAGAATACGTCGGCTATGGAAAATATTGTAATTCAAGCAACAAATCGACAAGTTTCTGGTAAGAGAGTCAAGAGCCTCAGAACTGCAGGCAAGCTGCCAGCTGTTTTGTATGGTCATAATATCGAAACTCAGAGCTTAGAGATCTCAGAAAAGGATTTTGCCAAAGCTTTCAGGCAAGCCGGTGAGAGCACTTTGGTTAACCTAGTTGTCGATGGGCAAACTCGACCAGTTCTGATTCACGAAGTTCAGCATCATTATCTTCACGACAATCCGATTCACGTCGACTTCTATGCTGTAAACATGAATGAGAAACTGAAAGTCCATGTGCCACTTCACTTTGTCGGCACATCTGAAGCCGTAAAGGCTTTGGGCGGCACCCTCGTTAAGAATTTGTCAGAAGTGGAAGTTGAGTGTTTGCCAGCTGACATTCCTCACTCATTTGAAATTGATATTTCTTCGCTAAATACTTTCGAAGACGTGATTCGAGTTTCTGATCTGAAAGTCGGCAGCCAAGTCACTGTACTGACGCCACTTGATGAAATGATTGCGAACGTCGCTCCTCCTCGCACTGAGGAAGAATTGAAAGAACTGTCCGAAAAACCAGTTCTCGAGGATGTGACGAAGGTTGAAGGTGTCATCAAGCCTGAAGCTACACCTGAAGCTTCTGCTGACAAAGCAGAGAAACCAGAAAAGAAAACAGAAAAACCAGCCAAAGAATAATTAATGAACCAAATTAAACATTATAAGTCCCTAATTTTTTTGCTGCTGATAACAGCATTAGGGATTTTTTTGTTTCACCAGCCAGTTGCCAAAAAATCTCAAGTTTCAGCTCACGAAACTGAGATCCTGCCAGACGTACCAGTACCGACAGAGCAGACTGATAAAAAGAATGATGAATTGCTGCAAGCTCTAGTCGATAGGAAGCCTGCTGAGGGCAAAAGTATCAGAGTGCCGATTCTGATGTATCATCATGTCGGAGAGGCGATCGATACTGCAGGTACTGATTTGACTGTCAGTGCAGCGGATTTTGAATCCGAGGTAAAATATTTTTCAGATCAAGGGTATCATACCGTCAGCTTGGAACAAGTCTACAATTCTCTGATCAACGGTACAGCTCTGCCTGATAAACCTATCGTGTTTACCTTTGATGACGGGTATAAAGATGTGTTTGTAAATGCGATTCCGATTTTACAAAAATATGGTTATACTGGCAGCTTTGCAATTGCCACGGAACTTCTAGGAAGAAATACTTACGCGGTCTGGGACGACGTGATCAATGCTTCTAAACTCGGGATGGAAATAGTTTCGCATACTGAAAACCATCTCGATCTAACTAATCCCATATACTCAGATGATGATCTGAATCGAGAAATTTTTGGTGCTAAAAAAGTTTTAGAGGACCACTTGGGTACTCCAGTAGATTTTTTTGTTTACCCGTATGGTAAGCATAATGAGAAAGTTGAAAAGCTAGTTGCAGATGCTGGATATAAGCTAGCTCTGAGTACTGCGTTTGGAATGTATGTAAATGACCAACCCCTGCTGACCACTCCCAGGTTTCAAGTACATGGAGGAGCGGAAAGTTTTGAAAAACTCAAGCGAGTTTTTGAGATAAAACAGCATACCGAGACTGCCCAGACAAATCTTTGAAAAGTTTGATTTGGTAATCTGGCAGCAATTTAGCCGCCAGTTTTTTTATTTGTTGAGCTTGGTCTGAGCCGATTTCTAAAAACAGGGTAGAGGGGTGAGGGTAGAGGGGTGAGGCGATTTGCTCGAAAAATTTTTGGTATAGTCCCAGGCCTTTTTTGGAAGCGATTAAAGCGCTAGTTGGCTCAAATTTGGTGGATGCGTGGGTTCTTGTCGCTAAATAGGGAAGATTGGCCACAATGATGTCGAAGTGTTGGTTTTTCCAAGGCTTAAGCAAGCTGCCTTGCTTGAAAGTGATTTGGACTTGGTGCAGTTTGGCATTTTTTTTGGCAACTGAAATTCCTTTGTAGGAAATATCAGAGGCAAAGACAGACACCCCTCCTTTTAAGGAGGGGCTGGGGGAGGTCTCGTCTCTTTGAGACCCCCTCTTAATCTCCCCCTTAAAAGGGGGAGAAAAAAATTTAGCCAACGTTATAGCAATGCAGCCGCTTCCGGTTCCGAGGTCCAGGATGTTTATTTTTTTATGTACTACACTTTTTGTCGATCGCACATTTTTGTAGTATTGCAAGACCAGGTCCACGAGACCTTCGGTTTCAGGGCGGGGGATGAGGACATTTTTGTCCACGTAGAACCTCAGACCATAGAATTCTTTTTGGTGCGTAAGATATGCTACAGGCCAGGCTGAGCGACGACGACTGAGCAATGTTAGAAATTTTTTTTCAAGTTTGCTGTCCACTGTTTGATTTGGATTCGTCACGAGATATTCTTTGGGCTGATCCAGAACATGTGACAAAAGCACCTCTGTATCTAGAGGTGCAGAGTCTGAGATTTTGGAAAGTTTTTTGATTCCTAGTTTGACTAGCTCGCGTATGGTCATCTTAAGCAATTTTTATAGCGGTTTCTGCTGCGGATTTAAATAATGCTTGAGTATTGGGATTTTTTGTAAATTCCGGAATGCGGGACTGCCAGTCAGCAGGCATGAGCCAAACATCGATAATCGTCCCGGGACGATATTGCGTGCCTAGTTTCTCTAAATCAAGGCCGATTAAATTTGAGGCGCGATTTTGTCGAGTCTGTTTTCTTTCCCGCATAAATAGATCATCTAGCCGCGGTAAAAATTTTTTAATAATTCGTCGCAAAAACATAAGTTTGGTCGGCCATTTCGGATTGATGTCATCAGTAACAGCCCAGAATTGCTGCCATAGCTTTTGATCCTCAACAATCAATATAAAATCGAGGTCATGTCCATGGCCATATTTTAAAGTACTGCCAAAAAATTCCACAGCCTTCACATTCGCAGAGCGCTCGATAATTTGACGGGCAAGGACATAGGCGTCTTTGGTATTGACCTGCATAATTATTTGGTCATGGTTTCCAATTGTCTTCTCTGATCTTCCACGATCATGGCGTCAGTAATTTGCCCCATATCGCCTTCAAGGATGGAATTGATCTGGCTAAAGTTTTGGTTGATACGATGGTCTGTGATGCGGTCTTGCGGAAAATTGTAAGTGCGGATTTTTTCTGATCTGTCTCCAGTGCCGATCTGAGATTTTCTTTTGTCACTGAGCTCTTGGCGTCTTTTTTCTTCTTCTAGTGCAAGCAGGCGAGCGCGCATGACATTCATAGCTTTTTCTTTGTTCTGAGATTGAGATCTCTCATCTTGGATGACGACCATTGTCCCTGTCGGAATGTGAGTCAGGCGGATGGCGGAATAAGTCGTGTTTACTGATTGTCCACCATGACCAGAAGAAGTCGTGGCTTCGATTTTCAGATCTTTCGGATCAATTTTGAAATCCATTTCCTCGATCTCCGGCATGACTGCCACGGTTACAGTAGATGTATGTACTCGTCCGGATTTTTCTGTTTCCGGGACGCGCTGGACTCTATGCACACCTGATTCGTATTTGAATTTGCTGTAAGCGCCGCGGCCCATGACCTCGAAAATGATTTCTTTGTAGC
>CAYOPE010000019.1:0-3650 GCA_964405805.1 uncultured Candidatus Saccharibacteria bacterium
ACATTCATTTCGACTTCCATGAAGCCTTGGTTTTCCAGAAAACTTCTAATCGTCTTCCAAAACACGGCTTTCTTTACAAATAACTCACGCGTATCTTTGTTCGCAATCAAGTCGAGATAACGCTTGCGAAGCTTTACTTCCAAATCCTTCAGGCCAAAGTAGTTCTGAGGAACTGGGCGAAGGGATTTGGTCAGCAATGTATAAGAACTTGTTTCCAGAGTTTTCTCACCTGTTTTCGACAGCGCTAGAGTGCCGCTGGCCTGGACAAAATCGCCCATGTCCAAAAGCTCGCTGAATTGTTTGAAAGATTTTTGTCCCAAAACATCTTCCCGGAGCAAAAGTTGGATAGATCCCGTGCTATCTTCGATACTTGCAAAAGTCAGCTTGCCATGAGTGCGAATCGATCTTATGCGTCCAACGAGAATTTCAGTTTTCTTCTTCGCAGCCAGCTTGTCAAAATCCTGAATAGCATCCGCAATCGTCAAAGTCCTCTCCGAATGCACAGGATAAGCTTCAATTCCAGCTTTTTTTAGTTGTTCTAATTTTTGTATCCGAACTTGTCTAAGTTCTTCTATTTTATCGCTCATAGGCCTATATTATACCACAAATTGGTAAAATATGCTAAGATATTACAACTCAACTCAGGAGGATGTACATGAAGAATCGCGCGACCGTGATTGCGACTGCGACCGTGACCGACGCTCAGCTCAGTGAAATCCACGCGAAGGGCATCATGTCCCTCACCTTCCGCATCGTGCGCGGGTTCCGTCTCAATCAGGTGCCAGACTCGCCCCTGCTCACGCGGTCGGGAGTGGAGTCGCTGCGCAAGCGCTTCTATCCCCGAAAGCCGGTCAAGGACCTGCCCAAAGCCAAGGTCCATCCACCCTGGAACACGTTTACATGCACAGAGTGCTCCTCCGTGAACACTGTGCGCTTTCCTCATCAGAAGACAGCCAGATGCCGGAACTGCGACAAAGAGTTCCTGCTCACCTGACGACGTCGCAAGGAGATCAATGGCTATATGGATCATCGCCGGCGTCGTGAGCATAGGCATGGGCCTGTGCTCCATCGCTGCCATTTGGAGCGGCAGAGACCAGATAGAGGCTCTGGGCATGAACATCTTCGCAGCTGGTGCCATTTTTACCATCTGCCGAATCAGTGGAGAGAGCAATGGACCAACATTGCTGACGCTCACGCCCATCGTCATCTGGCTGATCGGGATCTTCGTGGATTTTCTCTGGCTGAACAAGTACATACATAGGATGTACGACCAAGAACTCTGAACGCCGACCGCTCCGCGGGTGCGAAAGGACTGTACACTTTCGCCCCGCGGGTTTTTAATTCAAATCTCAACTAGAATATATAGTACCATTCGTACGAATGGTACTATAGTCATGAAATTATGGCTCTTGACAATTCTGTCAAAAAAGCTTATACTGTGTAGTCTGTGCTTGGTGGCACTACCCTTGCGTATCTGTGAATAGTGTGCCTGCCTACCGGCAGGCAGGCAAGAGCGGTGCCATAAGGCATCTCAAACTGGAGGATGAAAAAACAATGGCTGTCTTCTTTGCCGGTATTCTGTTCGGGGTTGCCGTCTATACCGGAACAGCAACTATGCTCGGGACCCAAAAGGCCAATCGTCTCCCGGGTGGCGCAATCGGCGCAGGATTCCTATTGCACCCATTCTACGTCAGCATTCCAGGAGCTCTCGCTGGGCACCTGGGCTGCGTCGTGATCGCGCACGCGTTGAAAAAGTAGCAAAGATATCTCCTGTCCGTATAGCTTTCGGGAACTTGAGCTTTTAGCTCACAAGCCAATTTGGCAAAAAATGTTTCAGTTGTATCTCTACTTTTTTTGACAAAACTTGGAAAGCTGAAGCTTAAGTGAGGGTGCGCCACCAGCGTCCTCCCGGATCACGACGAACGTCGTGCATCTGCGTCCCGGTGGCTAGTAGCAGAGAGGCAGACCATGGAAAACAACGTGCCAGCGGACCTCAGGGCGTTCCAGCTCGACCTACGCAACGCAAACGCTGTGACTGTTGACTACAGTCTCGGCAAAGGCGTGCAGCGGGAGAGCTGTAACCAGCGGGGCCCTGATCAAGTGGGGGTGGTAATCGAGCTCTCACTGGTCATCGCCTACGGTGGATCGAGTCGAGCGCGACTCTACACCGTGCCGTTGGCCCAGGCCCTTCGGGTCGACGTCGAGTCCGCGATGGGCAGTCCAGTGAACTGGACGCGCTCACCGCAGGGCATCTGGCTGCGCTACCACAACCCGTGGTAGCCAGTCAGTCTGAAACCGACAACTTGCAATTTAAGTTGTCGGTTTTTCGTTTGGTCAAAAAATGAGGAGATTAGTTACCACAAAGCTGCTTAACTACCGTGATGTCAGCTGGGGTGGCTTTTTCTGCTTTCCCTTGATTGAGATAATACATAATCGCGTTTGGGTCAGACTGGATATGCTCAAGTCCTAGAGCATGCCCAAGTTCGTGGGCCAGTACTCGCACGAGCTGATTCTCAGTGCTGTATTCATAAATATCAATTTTCTCGCCAGACGAACTTTTCTCGTACAAACCTTCTTCAAATTCCGAACCTCGTGAGGAACCAATCGTGTTATATTGCGAAACATTTAAATTCAGTTCTGTACCCAGTCGATTGAGCGTGCTGGCCAAAGCATTGATGTTATCTACGAGAGAATTAATCTGATCTTTTTCTGAATTTATCTGATTGGCAAAGTCGATGAGATGCTGGCGCTCAGCATTTAGCTCCTGCGCTGTCTGCTTGGACGCTCCGCCCTGTTGATTCCAATACTCTACCTGCTGCTCATACTGCTGCCTCTCCCTATCATAAGCGGCGATGTCTGAGTCGATCCTGGTCTTCAGCGAATCATACTGCGATTTGTACAAATTATACCGCGTCTTCAGGGCGTCATACGAGGATTCGCTGTCAGAAATAGTAAGCCCGAGTGAGCTGAGTTTATCAGTGGCTTCCTGGCGATAGTCATAGACCAGGTTGATTTTCAGCTTGCCATCTGGCGCTGATTCAAATAAATTTTTATTTATCGGCTGCTCCCAGATCGAGACTGCTTTATCGACATCAGATAGAAACTTGGTCTGACTGATGCCAAATCGATTATCAAAACTGCCGATCGAGTACGTAATCGGCTGACTGCAAGGCTTGATAAAAAACCTCTCCCGGATCTGGGGGTAAGCAATATATCCCGCTATAGCAAGTATGATGATGAGGACAACGCTTTTGAGTTTCATTCTTGTTTTAGAAGTGGGGCAAATTTCGCGCGCAGCTTGGCTATCTTCGGACTGATCACGACTTGGCAGTATGGCTTGTTTTGATTCTGATCATAGTATCGTCTGTGATAGCTCTCGGCTGGCCAAAATTTACTAAGTGGCGAAACTTCGGTGACGATAGGGTCTTCGTAGACTTCGTCTTTTTCTAGTTGCGCAATAAACACTTGCGCAGCATCGCGCTGTTCGTTAGTCGTATAAAAAACCGCTGAGCGATACTGAGTACCTACATCAGCACCCTGTCTGTTCAGAGTCGTCGGGTCATGCGTGGCAAAGAAAACATTGAGAAGATCAGTATACTTGACCACAGATGGATCAAACTTGATCTCAATCGCTTCGGCGTGGCCTTTTC
>CAYOPE010000019.1:3660-16548 GCA_964405805.1 uncultured Candidatus Saccharibacteria bacterium
CACACTTCCACCGGCGTAGCCTGACTCCACAGACTCGACGCCGCGCAAACGCGTAAAAATCGCCTCTGTGCACCAGAAGCACCCTCCGCCAAACACTGCTGTTTCCAGTTTATCCATATATTGATTTTAGCACATTTTCAGAATATACTTGAAGAAACGGAGGGTGTCATGCTCAATAACGGATCACTTACCGAAGATGATGGCTTCGTCGATGGCAGGTTCGGCAAAGATGAAAGAAGCCGCGACTCGAACTATCAGCGCGGATATCGCCGTGGCCTCGAGGCTCGCGAGCAAAATCCGATCGAAACCAGGCCGTACCTGAAACGCGTCGGACGCTTCAACCTCAGCGATGATGACTGAGCGAATTATCAAGACGATCATAAGAGCCTCGCGGCTTCTACAGCGCGAGGCTTTTTTTGCCCGAGTTAGACCGTGTAATCCCAACCAGGCTGCCAATTTTTTGTTTGCCGCCAATCTTCTGCAAATGCCTGCTTCCAGGTTTTCCCTCGCAATAAAACATCTAGCGCTAGCTGCGGTGCTTTGTGTGCCACGATCGCTACTGATTTGCTATCATAATTTTTCTTTATAAATTCCAGAAAATCTGAAATTCTCACTTTCACATCTTCATAACTCTCGCCTTCTGGAAATTTTTCATGAATCTTCTGCTCTTGCATGGGCTCCACGACATTAGACTGCCCGCCGTTAAACTTTCCATAGTTACATTCGCGCAATCGCTCGTCAGATAAAATAGGCGCGCGGCCGAGAAAAGCCAGACGCGCAGTTTCGGCCGCGCGCCGCAAATCCGAGCAGAAAACCACATCAAACTTTTTCTCTTTTGTCAGGTCAACTAGATCTCTGGCCTGCTGCATGCCAACTGCTGACAATTCCGGATCTTGCCAACCAGAAGAAATCTCGTTTTCGTTGTCCGTACTCGTACCGTGGACAAAATAAGTGATGTGAACTGACATAGTATTATGGTTTTATTTCTATCGAAAATTTAACATTTTGCCCGTTAGAAATTTTTTCTTTTTTCCGCACTTCGGACTTGATAGGTAAAACATAAGCCCCGCGTTTTTTGTCGAAAAAAATCGATGTCTTCCAGCTAGTCTGCCCGATTGTGACCACAACTGGCAACGATCCCCAACCCCGATGCTGGTCGCCAAACAAACGCTTGATCCTATCTGACTGAGTCTTCGGCAAAGTCACCATATGCCAGGCAGCCATCCCAGGCCAGATCCAGACTTTGGATTTGAGGTTAAATTTCTGTCCTGTCATAACTATTCTCCTATTCGCGCGAATTAGACCACTTAAATTTCCAAGACAATTTTTCCGATGTGCTTGCTTTCTTCCATCCTTTTTTGAGCTTCTGCAGCATCTTTCAGAGGGAAAATTTTATCTATAACTGGTTTTAACTTGCCCGCTTCGACTAATTCTAAAACTTTTTCAAATTCTTGTTTCGTGCCCATTCTGGAGCCTATGATAGAAAGCTGTTTCGGGTAAAAATCCGACAAATCAAATAAAACATTTTCGCCGCTAGTGGCTCCAACTACTACCATCCTGCCATACGGTTTGAGCATGGCTATGCTACTGGCAAAAGTTTTTTCACCTACACTTTCGAAAACCATATCGACTTTCTGACTAAAAGTTTTTTCTTTTGGATAAATGACGATTTCGTCAGCTCCCCAAGATTTTACTATTTCACCCACCTCTTCTGAGCGAGCGGCGGCAATCACGTTTGCACCGAAAATTTTAGAAATCTGAATCACTGCTGGGCCCAAATTACCAGATGCACCCCAAACGAAAATCGACTCGTCTGATTTCAGATCCGCTCTGGTCTTGAGAGCATGCCAGGCAGTAAGAAAGGTGAGAGGAAAAGCCGCAGCTTCCACAAATGATAAATTTTTGGGTTTGGGATAAATCTGTTCCAACGATACTGTGACATATTCAGCATAGCCACCATTGGTTTGCCTAGCAAGTAAATTTACCATTTCACACGCATCACCTCGTAAACATCTTTCACATTTACCACAAGCTTGCTCGGGATTTACGACAACTTCGTCTCCGACTTTCAAATTACTCTGGCCATTTATTTCCTCGATGATGCCAGAAACATCAGAGCCAACAATATGCGGTAGGGAAACTTTCGATCCCTCTTTCCGAAGCCAAATATCCAGATGGTTCAATCCGCTAGCCTTCACCCGCACCAGCGCTTGGCCTGGAGCAGGTTTCGGTGTCGGAAACTCTCCATACTTCAGCACTTCCAAACCGCCAAATTTTTCAAAAAATACTGCTTTCATGAAGAAATCATATCACAAAATCTAACCAATTTAAAACGCCTCATTTCTGAGGCGCTTATATAGTGTACTAGAAACCGAAGTTTCTAACAGCACTGCCTGCGTATAGTATTGATGAAGCAAAGATTAGAACCAAAATGGGAAGCAAATACCAAATCATTGCCTTTGACCATTTACTGTTTAAAATTAATACCAGGATGCTTCCTAGAATCGAGGTAGTAAAAAATACTAAAGAAACTTGATTCTGATGATCATGATTCCAACTTAACGGCTTCGCGAAAGAGGAATTAACGAAGGGTACTATAAAGGGGAGAACAACAAACAATATAAAAAACCAAGCTAATTTTTTGTTTTCTTTCATATTTATTTTACTCCTAAATTAATTGTACCCTGATTAGTGGTTATTTGCAAAATCTTCAGACCTGGATAAACTGCTTTGCTCGAAACTCCGCTTATATTCGTAGTCACAGTTGACTGGTTTCTTCTGGAGTCATAATTGATCTTCATGCGCTCTATTCCCTTCACCATAAATGATTGATCATAATTCGTTGCTACAGTGAATGTCGTACTGATAAATACTATAGGACTTCCCTGGCTATACGCGACAGACTTCAGAGTCTGCTTGTAGCCTAACTTAACGGGCTGGGTATCGAAAAGATACGAAGTCTGGTTGCCAGCCAGATCTGAAGCCAAACATGAATTACTTGTGCACGAAATGCTGTCAGTGGAAGTAAACACAAACTGATTTTTCGTATAGTCGAAGTAACTCGAAATTTCAGGCGGAGTTTTATCTATCTTTATCTGCAGGCTTTGGACCGGCTCATCATTGCCAGCTTTGTCCACTGAATAATATTTGATATTTGTGACTCCTTCAGTTGAAACAGTCACAGGACCAGAGTAGTCTGTAAAAGTTGCACCATTGTCTAGCGAATATCTAGTCACCAGGACTCCGGAGTTATCGTCGGTTGCGTTCAAATTCACCTGTACGTTACTAATATACCAACCGCTTGTCCCAGCTGTCCCGTTGACACTATTAGTAGTCACTGGTGCTGTGAAATCTGATTGAGCTGTACCTGACAAAACAGAGTTTGCGCTGACTGTCTGAGAATCAACATTAATCGTGCTGTCAGTAGTACTATCTGAAACCGGTAAATTTATAGAAGTATTAGTTACGATCGGCACATCATTAAACACGGTCGTCTGACTACTCGTGCCATTATCTACATCTGTGACCATAAGATCAAACGTTCCCGTCGTCTCACCAGTACCGACTACTGAATATGTCTCGCCACTGTCAGTCGGCAAAAAAATAAATTTCTCACCATCGATAATTTCATAGTCTACTCCCGGAATATTTTTCTCTATTCCGCCGTCAATGGGACCTGTGTGACGTCCGGCTGAATCATAGACATGAACTGTTACTGGGCTGTGCCAGCTTAGCTCTTTACCTTTAAAGTTACAGAAATCTTTTGAATGACTCGTGTTGCTGGACAAAACTTCGTTGCCACCTAACAAGCCCACGATGAGCTGACGCACGCCATCTGCGCTCGGAAGCTCTGCGTGACTAATCCCTTTCACATAATATTTATTGGTCGCAGAGCTATAGTCAGAGCTGACTAGTGGGACTGTGCCGTCACCAGAAGTATAATCAATGTTAAAAATCCTCTGGCCGCCTCCGCTTGAGTATTCATAGCGAGCTTGGGTCGAGACTTTGCAGCCAGCAATGTTATAAGTTTGTAAGCCAGATAAATCGAGATCTTCCAGATGCTTGGCTGAAAAATTATCAGCAATGTTATAAATGGATTGATTCGCTCCGTGATTCAGCAGGAAATTTTTCGTGTCAGAATAGTTGAGTGCATCAGTACCTATACCGATCTGTCGCAGATAGCCGACGAAGGTATCAAAATATTTCTGATCCGGTAACAATTCATAAACTGCTGGCGAATTCTGGCTGATTTCTTTTATCCTCTGCTCTTCAAGCCACGGGATGCCCATATCATCGCCCTCGAGCAAAATCTTGCCCGCCTTAGGTGCACCCAGGTGCGGCGTGCCGACAAAGATAAGCTTATTCACGCTATCTTTGCCGTTCTGACTAATATAATCTTTCGCCAAAAGTCCACCCATGCTATGAGCCACGATATCAACTTTCTTAAACCCAGTCTGAGTTTTTATATCTTCGATCTTCTGTTTGAGCTTATCCACGTTGATACTATTATCTAAGCGCCAGTCGTAAGGAAAGAAAAAATAATTTTGTCCACTAGAGTAGCCATTCGACTCTAAAAGTGCTTGTAAACTTTGGAAAATATCTAAATCGAATACCGTTAAACCACTGAGAACTAGTTTTTGCTCTTTTATAGTATTTCCAACGCTAATACTTTTCACTGAATTCCCGCTACTATCCATACTCAAGCTATCTGTCAAAAACTGATCGCCTATATCTTTATACATCTGGCTGATATTTGGCCAGATCAGGTTACTACCATCATAAAGCTCGCTGCCTGCTATTCCCGGTATAATCACCACAGGTCTCTTTCCTGGCGGCTCAGATGGCGGTGGAGCTGAACCACCTGGATTCTGGATATTTGTGACATCTATTCCGTACGAGTAGCTAGTCACTGTCGGACCCGGGTACGCATCAAACACGCTTACATAAATATATCGCACTATCCCGTTTGGCTTGATTTGACCGCTAATCAAATTATTTAATTTATAATTATACGTATTTGTATCGAGGCTGTAGACATTATTAGTAGTTAAATAATCAATCCCAAATCCTGAGCCAGCGACAGCAGTACAGCTAGAGTTAAGAAAATCAAAACGAATACTCGACTTTGGCTGCGGAGTAAAGAGTAAATTTACGTTAAAAGTTACTACGTTCCCAGACTTGGAAACAAAATTATTATTTGCTCCGTATTGAAAAGCCTTGGTGCCGTCTTCCTGCGGCATATTTGAGACTAGCAAATAATTTTTCTCGGCCGCGTCACATGGAGTAGTGGGCAATGTAAGACTTGCACGAGCAGGAGGCACAAAAAAAGCGCCCGAAATCAGCGCCGCGATAACAAATATTCTCAATGATTTTTTCGCCTTCATATTTAGTGCAATTTACCAATTGCTTACGCTTCTGTCAAGCCTCCTGACATTCGCTCATTCGTGCGAATGTGTCCTACTTAGTACGTGAGTTATTTATAGCAAAGACAAAATCTGCTTAACTAAGCTGCTCCTCGGTGATGTCAAATAATAAAAAACGTTTCGGCTTTTCTGCTCTTTATCGATTATTTCAGCTGCGACCAGGATAGACAGATGCCTCGATGTGGATTTAAATGACAAGCGAATGTTTTCCGCAATCTCGCCTACAGATGCCTCAGTCTGTTTGTCTAAAAATTTAATAATTGCTAACCGTCGCTTATTGGCTAGGGCTTTAAGTTGTCGATCTATCGTTATCATATAGTTATTATTCGCTCATTCGTGCGAATGTGTCCCAGTTTCCAAATAAATTGTAACACTATCTAAGCACAACAACAATAAAATAAACAAACATGCTCAGGCCCACGAGGAGCTTAAATGCAGTACCAATAACAAACCCAAACAATGAAGCCGTGGCGACGCGGAATGCGTGCTGACTGTTGCTCGAATGAATCAGCTCGCCGATGTAGGCGCCGAAGAATGGCCCGATCAAAGCGCCGACAGGTCCCAGCCAAAAAATTCCGACTAGTTCGCCTATCAGGGCTCCGAGCAATCCGGCTTTCGAGGGCTTGTGCCCTAGGGCTGCGATGGCTGGAGCAAAGATATCTACGATAAAAGTTGTAGCCACCAAAATTCCAAACACCACTAACCCCCAAATCAAATTATGAGGAAAATGATGTACAGCCGTGTAGATAAAAAGACCAAGCCACGCGACTGGAAGGCCTGGCAGCGGTAAGATAGCTCCGAGAGTGCCTGCGATGATCAGCAGGCCAGAAAAAATCGTCAGAGCAAGTGTCATTGTTATTCGATGTTGATTATTTCGTAAACTGTCTTGCCTGCTGGAGTATCAACTGGAATTTTGTCACCTTTTTTCCCGCCCAGTATTGAGCGGCCGACAAGCGACTCGTTAGAAATTTTTCCAGCAGCTGGATTGGCTTCGTTTGCGCCGACTATGGTATACTTCATTTCCTTATTGTTCGTACGCAGGGAAACTGTGGAGCCAATGGAGACAATGTTGTGATTCGTAGAGTGAGCAATAATTTCTGCGTTCTTCAGCATCTCCTCGATTTCCTGAATTCTACCTTCGATAAACGCTTGCTCTTCTTTTGCCTGAGCATAGTCCGCGTTTTCAGACAAATCTCCGTGCGAGACAGCTTCCTGAATTCGCTCGATGACTTCGTGCCTGCGATCTTCTTTCAGAACCTTTAGTTCGTCTTGGAGTTTCTTCAGCCCGTCTTCTGTAAGTAATACTGCTTTATTCATGTTTCTATAAATTAATGCGCGAAAATACTATACCAAATCGTAAGAATACTGGCAAGGGCCATGATTGTAGTAATCAGCCAACCGATGAAACTCGCAAATGGATGACTAGCCCATTCTTTCATGACATGTCGGTTGCCCGCTAGTAAAACTATGGTCGCCAAAATAAATGGTGAAATAAATCCATTAAGGACCGCGGAATAAATTAGCATTTTTACCGAGTCGAGACCAAACAAATTGATCGCAAGTCCAATGATCATTGAGATAATAATCACGCCATAAAAAGCGTGTGCCTGGCGATACTTGCGATATAATCCTTCCCGCCAGCCAAATGACTCTGAGATGGCATAAGACGAAGACCCAGCGAGCACTGGGACTGCTAGAAGACCTGTGCCGATAATTCCTAACGTGAAAAATAAGTAAGCAGCGTCTCCCACCAGAGGCCGCAGCGCCTGCGCGGCTTGTGCAGGGTTTACTATACTCGTCAAATGCTGACTAAACAACGTCGCGGCACAGACTGCAATAATAAAAAACATGACAGCATTTGACAGAAACATACCAGACCAGACATCCACCCGCATTTTTTTGATCTCATCAGTAGTAGTGATGGTCGTCCGCTGTTTAATCGAAGTTTTGCCTTCCAGGATCTGCTCTTCCACTTCCTGACTCGTCTGCCAAAAAAATAAATATGGCGAAATCGTAGTCCCGAGCACAGCAGTTACTAGTAATAGTTCGTCTTTCGAGAAAGAACGCGGGATAATTATATTTCGCCAAACCTCAGGCCAATCGACATGAGCAGTAAAGGCGGCAACCACATAAACAAATAAAATCAGTGCCAGCCATTTCAAATACTTGGCGTATTCTTTGTATGATAGAACGATCTGCATCCAAAGACTAGCTAGAGTAAATAGGATTACCAAAATTATCGCATTGATCGGCAGGAGCAGTCGAAACGCTTGGGCCATCATGCCGAGGTCAGCGCCGATGTTAAAGGTGTTCGAGACGAGCAGCAGTACACTGCAGGTATACAGAACCCATTTGGGAAAATGTTTGCCGATTGCTGATGCTAAGCCTCGCCCAGTGACGAGCCCGATCCTGGCGCACATTTCTTGAATGACCGCCATAAGCGGAAAGGTCAGCAGCGCAGTCCAGAGCAGATTGTATCCGAAAGAGGCCCCTGCCTGAGAATAAGTCGCAATACCTGACGGATCATCATCTGCAGCTCCCGTGGTCAAGCCAGGACCCAGCATGTGCCAGAATTCGGAAACTTTATTTTCCTTTTTCGAGTTCATTTAAAATTTTTATAATCAATTCGTTTTGCTGCTCCAAGTGCTGCAGGATGGCCTCGACTTCGGCTTCGGCTTTGGTGTTTACAGCAAAGTCAGCTTCAGCGCGAAGCTCTGCATGACGACTCTGTAAATTCTGACCGACCATGATCAGTGGCATCAGGAAAATCTGAACCATGTTTGAGATAAACAACCAGAACACAAAGGCAGGCGCTGGATCAAACCGATGATTGACCGGACCAAATGTATTCCAAGACAGCCAGAACACTGTCCAAGCAAAGATGACCAGAAAAAAGCCCATAGTCCCGACATGCTCAGTAATCCAGACCGCCAGACGCTCAAGTCGACTTAAGCTTTCTTTATGTTTTTTGTTGGGATTTTGTATCTTGCCGCCGATTTGTCGAAGTTCAGCAAGCGGCTTAGGCTTAGCTTTCAGCATGCATGAATTATACTCTGTTGCGACTATTTCTGCCAGCGGTTCGCAGCCCACCAGGCATAAACATCATGCGCGACAGGCACAGCCACTAGGTGACCCTCACCGCCTGCTTCGACCAATATAGTCAGAGCAATCTGAGGATTCTGAGATGGCGCGTAAGAAGTAAATAGAGCATGCGTGCGTCGTAGGTCTCGTGCGTCAAACTGAGCAGTTCCCGTTTTTCCTGAGACCTCGATGGGCAAGCTAGCAAGCGCATGGCCTGAACCTGAAGTCACAGTCTGTCGCATAGCATCTTGGACAATTTTAATCACACTTGGATCAGCGACCTGATCCACCAAAACTTTTGGTTGCATTTTCGTTTTACCTTCGACTTCATCCAAAATATATGGCTGCATGACCTTGCCTCCGTTAGCAACCGTCGCAGTCCAACTATTTATCTGCAAAGGTGTGACTAAGACATCCCCTTGGCCAATGGATTCATGGTAAGTATCGCCGAGATACCATTTTTCTTTTTTGACACTCTCTTTCCAGTTCGGATCAGGCACTAGTCCTGATTTTTCTCCTGGTAAATCGATGCCAAGTGAGTCGCCCAGATGAAATTTATGAAACCAGTCAGCAATCTTTTCAGGACCGAGTCCTTGGAAACCAGTTTTACTGTTTCCGCCGCCCACGGTGTAGAAATAAATATCAGAAGATTTGGCAATCGCTGAATAGACATCCATAATTCCCAAGCCCGATCGCTCGTAACCATTAAAAGTAAATGTGCCGACATGTATCGCACCATCATCCAGAATTTTCGTCTTAGTATTGATGACGCCTTCAGTCAGCCCGGCAGTGGCCATAACTGGTTTGATGGTCGACCCCGGCGGATATGTGCCAGACACGACGCGATCAATCATCGGTTTGTTTGGATCATTTAGAAGCTTCGCGTACTCATCTTGACTAATTCCCTGCGCAAACAAATTATTGTCAAAAGACGGGAGAGAAATCAAAGCTAGGACTTGCCCAGTTTTCGGGTTTGTGGCCAGAGCTGCAGCTTTTTTCGCGCCGAATTTCGCCATCTGCATCCGCAAACTGTCGTAAAGAGTTTTTTGCAAATCATAGTCAATGTTTAGCTTGACATTTTCGCCAGGAGTGCCTGGTATTTCAGCTAAAGTTTTCTTAAAATTGCCTTGCGCATCTATTTCTGTCTGCCGTTTCCCGGCCACTCCGCGTAAATATTGTTCGTACTCGATCTCGAGACCCGTTTTGCCAATATAATCATTGAGAGCGTAGTTGTCGCTTTCATGATCTTTCAGCTCGCTCGCAGTAATTTTACCAGTATAGCCGACTAATGGAGAAAAAACTTCAGGATCTTTATATTCTCGGATCGCATTGTTCTGAACCAGAAAACCTTTTAACTCATCTTGCTTGCCAATCAATATCAAAGCCTGGTCTTTGGTCAAATTTTCAGCCAAGGTTTGACCTTGGTATGAATCCAGAGCCATTTTACTAATTTCATCTTTGAGTTCAGATTCATCTTTGCCCAAAATCTGCGCTATCTCGGAAATTTTCTGATCAAATTCTCCCTGATCTTTCGGCAAATCAGCTGTGATCGCGACTAATTCAAAACTTGGAATATTTCCTGCGATGACCTTACCATAACTATCAAGAATTAATCCTCGCGGGGCAAGCGTGTATTGCACTCGAAGCTTATTACCTTCTGCTAAAGCTTTGTACTCAGAACCCTTCACGCCCTGGAGAAAAAAAATTCTACCTAAAAGAATTACTAAACCAACGATAGTTATAAAGCTAATAAAAGAATAATTTATAAAATCACGCTCATCATCCAAAACATCTGCATCTTCGTTTTGCAAATCCATATAGGCCTCTTCATAAGCTAGATTTTTCGAAGCCTTTACTCTGCGTTTTATACTTTTAGTTTCAAATGGGTTAACCATTGATTTATCTTTGAATAATATCGAAACACTGGGAAAGTAAAAATTAAATTCAAAACCAAAGCTTTAGGCAACTGGTTTAAAAGCAGAAAAGCTGGATCTCTCAGTCCTCGTAATACAAAAATCAAAAGATAAAATCCGATTGTAGCTGCTGCTACGGAAGTAAATAGAACAATTTGGTTTGGCTCTCGCTCCAGTACCGTGTTCACCACAAAATACAAAATTAAAAAAATCGCAAACAAGCTAATCATAATCACGCCATCCGGTAATCCTGAAAGAAAATCTAGTAGCAAACCACTGACTAAAGTCAGGGCTAGAGCTTGGTCGAAATCAGAAAGTAAAACAGCTGAAACCAAAAAAATCAAAACTAAGTTTGCGGCAGTCAAATTCAGTGGAATTAAAATTCCTGCTTGGATAATGATGAGCAATAAAATTGCCAAAAACCATAAAAAAGGCTTCATCGGACGACAAATAAAAATCTTAAACTGCGAAGATCTGCCGCCGGCGAGACAAAAGCTTTCTGAAAAAGTTCGCTTTGACTAGATCGAATCGCTGATACTTCACCAATCAGAAGTCCTCTCGGGAAATCATCTGACAAACCAGAAGTAATCACCTCATCACCACTTTTGATGACATCGTTTTGGGTAACTAAATCAAAACTTAAAGCCAATCCGTGCTCACCACGGATAATTCCCCTTGCTCCTGAATCAGCCACCTCAGCATTTACTAAAAGGTTTGGATCCGTGATCAGAGTCACCTGCGCTGAATCAGAATAAAGCTTAGTGACCTTCCCAACCAAAAGCCCGGGTGCTGCGACTACTGGCTGGTTTAAATGCAAACCTGATTTTTCGCCTCTGCTGATCACGATTGTCTGACTCAAGCCAGTAGGATCAATGTCTAAAACTTCTGCGGACAATAGGTTCAGCTTGGATTGTTGTTCAAAATTTAATGCTTTACGCAGGCCTGAATTTTCTTGTTGAGCTGATTCTAGTCTGGCGTTTGCAAACGAGAGATCGTCAACCTTCTGACTTAATATCGAATTTTCTTTTGCCAAATTTTTTATGACAAATAAAGTACTAAAGATATTTTTTCCGACATTGCTAACTTGAGTGACTCGATTCGTGAACATTCCATAAAACCGAAAAAAACCGCTTTTGACCAAGCTTAAATATCCAGTTGCATCTAAAATTATTAGCAGTGCTATAAAGACGAAAACTACAAAAATTTTCGTGAAAGTTTTCGTATAAATAAATCGCATGGCTATCTAGGAATCTGCTCAAACTCAGTCAGGACTAGAACATCTTTTAGGCTTGGCAGATCTTCAAGTACAATTCCAGCGCCACGCACCACACAGGTCAGCGGATCATCAGCCACAACCACTGGCATAGCGGTTTCATCCGCAATCATTTTATCCAATCCATGCAGTAGAGCACCGCCACCGGCAAGTGTAATTCCGCGATCCATGATGTCAGCAACTAGCTCAGGAGGTGTTTCTTCCACGACTGCCTTGATGTTATTTACGATCATCCGTACTGAGCGCGACAAAGCTTTACGAATCTGATCATCTGTCACAGTCACTTCTTTTGGCAGCCCTGTAATCAGATCCCGACCGCGGATCGGAGTTTTGCTCTTTTCTTTTGATGCCACAGCTGATCCGATTTTGATTTTCACTTCTTCTGCTTTGCGCTCGCCAAGTAGCAGATTAAACTCTTCTCGAGCAAACTGGATGATATTTTCATTCATCTCATCGCCTGCGACTCGAATCGAGCGCGAGACCACGATCCCGCCCAGAGAAATCACAGCAATTTCAGCTGTGCCGCCACCGATATCCACGATAAAGCAGCCTTGCGCATCTTGGACTGGCATGCGCGCGCCGATCGCTGCTGCCATCGGTTCCTCGATCAAAAAAGCCATGCGCGCGCCGGCGTTTAGCGCAGCATCTTGCACTGCGCGCTTCTCCACTTCAGTGACACCTGATGGAATTCCGATAACGACTCTGGGTCGTGACAAAAACCCCAAAGTTGCCTGAGAGACTTTATCCATGAAATATCGCAGCATCTGTTCTGTGACTTCAAAGTCAGAGATCACGCCATCGACTAAAGGACGGTGAGCAACAATATGGGCTGGAGTACGACCGACCATTCTTTTGGCTTCGTCGCCAATAGCCAAAATCTGCTTAGTTTTTTGGTTAATTGCAACTACTGAAGGCTCATTAATAACAATACCCCTGCCTTTGACATAGACAAGAGTATTGGCTGTTCCCAAATCAATCCCTATGTCTTTACTAAATTTGTCGTAAACGTGATCAAGCAAAGCCATGTAAGACAACATTAATAGCAGAACTGATTTTGGTTTTTATTTGATTGTTTTAACTAAATCTTTGATTTTGATTAATTCACTTTTATCACTATTTCGCTGTTTGATTTCCACACTGTCTTCTGAAAGTGATCTTTCTGAGACTAGAATCCTGGTAGGAATACCGATCAGATCTG
>CAYOPE010000020.1:0-15445 GCA_964405805.1 uncultured Candidatus Saccharibacteria bacterium
GGCCCGCGTACCGCTCGTTCGGCGCCCGATCTTTTCTTCTCTGGCTTCGCGCCGGCTTCATCTTCGGATGGTCAGCCGCACGGTCTTTCGCGGGCATCTCGTTCACGCGAATCTGGCCGTGACCATTCGCCGCGGAGCAGAGTCGATCCATCTCGGCCTGCAAACAGCCGCGGACTTCGGGCGACAGATCGACCTTCTTCAACTCTTCCGCGATCTCGCACATCCGAGCGTTGATCTGGATCTGCGGGGTATCCGCGGGAACCGCACCGACAACGACGACTGCATCGTCCTGCATCTTCACGCCTCCTCTGCTGGTTCGACCAGCGGGATGTAGACGACCTTACGGCCGCCAAACTTACCGACAGGCCGAGCTGGGACTCGACCATCACAGTAAACTGCACGAGCCGGAGAAAGGGCATCGCCGAACGACTTAGCGTCGTCCTCATACACAGTGATCCCAGGCGGGAGCCCATCAAGGGCAGTGGGATCATCTGGTGGGACAATCCGGATAATGGTTCGCTGCTCGCGAACCGCTCTCCAGACTTCCTTGCGATACTCAGTCTGATCTGTGTTGGCTACGACCACGAACATCCTCCTATGGGTTCGCTCGATACCGCCGTGATTGGGGTACGAATACTGTTCTCCAAACTTGCAGAACAAAATTCGAATCCCAACAAAAATCCGGCTCATTTGGCCGGTTCGTAAGGTCTTTCTAACTTTCAAACATTCTAACCTTCGAACCGACGACTCCAAATATCAAGGACGACCACATTCTTGTGATCAGCCTGCTTAATAGTTTGTAATGAGTATGCGTTCATAAGCTATCAACAACAGTTTACAGCAATTAAAAAATCCAGTCAAGAAAAGTGCGGGGATCGGAGTCAGGCCGATCCCCTTCAGGGTGGTGTGCACCAGGTGCGCTCGCCGCGAGCATCGCAGCGGCGTGTGCCGCATCGACGACAAGCATCACAGTCGTCTTTCGGGTCGCCGGCGAAGAAGTGCCAAGTGGGAGTAGTTGGCGGTGGCGGTCTGCGCAGCGTCGGTTCGTCCTCAGACGCCATGTTCATCTTCCATTTCGACGAATCCTTCGACCTGGGACGGTGAAGCATTAGTGCCGAGCGGCACCAACGTGTACGGGTCGATCCCGAGGTCTCGCCGGATTTCTTCATCCATGTCTGGCCTTGATTCCAGGCGCGTTTGCAGTTCTTGATCATTATCCATGCGAATCCTCCTTCGCATTCCGAGTTACTTTCAGGATCCGAACCTGTCGGATGCTGAATCAAACCCAGAGTAAATAAAAATGCCGGCTTTCGGCCGGTTTGTTTGAGTTTTTCTAATCTGTGAATCGTGACCTATGAACTCAAGTTTAAACCGACCTTTGGTGAGGCAATAAGGAGTCCCAAAATAATGCTAATCAGGTTGGTTTTCATAAGTGATAATAATATTAGCAGCTAATCTATATCTGGTCAAGTAGAAAAAAGAGAGCCGGGGCGGGTTAACCGGCTCGAAATGGGACGGGGCGGCAAGCCTTTCGGCTCACAACAGGCGCTGTGCCTGCTTCGACGCACGAGCATTTGCTCGTCGCATCACGCCCCCACAGAGCAAAGAAATGGAGCGGACGATGGGAATTGAACCCACAACCTCCTGCGCAGGTAAGGCGCTGGTGGTCTGCCTTTGACCTCTACGTCCGCCCTCAACTCGTCAGGCCGAAATCGGTTTGCGCGGCGCGGTAGTGCCAAATCCTGCTGCGCGGGCCGAGGGTTTGGGCAGACAAATCGGCCCGCCTTCCTGGTCCGCACGCGGCATCTCTTCGAGCGTCGGCGCGGTCGCATGGCAGTCAAGGCACTGAGCGACCTTGGTCAGGTTGTCGACTTCAACTCGCGCGTGTCCACGGAAACCGCCACTGATCATCGGCATGCAATCCTCCTGCCAGTTGTGCAAACAAAAACACCGACTCGTTGTCGGGGCTTAGGTTTGCAAGTTGACTTACAAGCTAAAACACCCGACTACGGTCGGTAAAGTAAAACCAAAATGAATTGGTGTTTACTTGGCGTTTGCTCATAACTAGAACAGTATATACGAGCTTGGCACTTGTGTCAACTCTTCGAAATCCGAAGCAATCCTGCGTACAAATTCTTTTCAATTTCAACTTTCCCTGATCGTAGCTGTCTTTCTGCTTCTCTATCACCTCTTTCTCCTGGCAAAAAAAGCTCTTTTATGCCAGGCAAACGCTTACTACTCTTCACTTTCGTGCCGAAACTCGAAACTTGTTTGGTAAACACATCCTTACTTCCAAATAATTTCGGGTCAATTACCAAAACCAAATTTCCCCAATTCTTAGAACCTGATTTAGCTGCTTCAGCACCTACCAAAAGCCCACCGAGCACCTGAACCATAAATGACAAACCAGATCCTTTATAGCTTCGGTCAAAAACTCGGATCGCGCCTTCTAAAGCAGCGGCTGGGTCATCTGTGGGCTTGCCGTTGTTATCATATGCCAAATCTTTGGCAATTTTTTCTCCGCGGGTTTTCGCTTCAACCAATCCATAGTAAGGAATTGCTGATGTGGCCATATCTAAGACAATGGGTTTTTGGCCAGGCACCCCGATAGCTATAGGATTTGTGCCCAGCGTCGGCTGATAAGAACCATGTGTAGCAACATTCGGAGGAGGGCCCGCGAACACCATGCCAACCAATCCTTTTTTTGCAATTTCTCGCGCATAAAAACCGAGTGCTCCAGTGGAAGTGTTGGTGTGGTTCGTGCCCACGATCGCTAGGCCATTGCTTTGCGCTTTTTTGATAGCGATCTTGGTTGCTTTACGCAAGATCACTATGCCTGAATTCAATCCGCCGTTTAGGAGAGCTGAGAGTTTGGTCTGTTTAACAATCTTATCTTTCCTAGCTTTCAGATTTTTTCCGAAACTGGGGCTTAAAAGCTTAACTAAACCCTGGTTGCTTCCTCGCAGCTGTGCATACATCAGAGCCTCTAAGATCGAAGTGGCTTCGTCATTACTGTAGCCATATTTTAGTAGAATTTTTTTACCAATTTTCTCTAGTTCAGAAATTTTTACAATCATATTTAATCCTTAAGTTTAATTTTACCAACTAATTTTACAACTTCTTGTGCGCAACCCCAAGAGAGAGTAAATCCTGAGCCACCATGGCCATAATTGTGAATGATATAATTGCTTCCGATTTTTTTTCGCTCCAACCTGACGTCATCTCGGACAGGACGCAAGCCGACTGAGTAGCCGACTATTTTCGCATCAACCAAACTTGGTTCGAGCGCTAGGCTTTTTCTCATTATATCTTGGGCATCTTGTGAATTATATTTCACATTCCAATTATTATCCTGCGCCGTCCCTCCCAAAACTATATCATTAACTCTTGGAATAATATAGGCCAGCTTTTCCGCTGATTCATCATCAGCTACAGCATTTAACTTCTTGTCTAATTTAACCTTTAAAGTTTGACCACGACTAGGATATACTTTTTTATCATTAAACAAAGCTCTCGATCCCAAGCCAGTACAATTAATTACTATTCTAGATTGCGAAAAAGCTTGATTAATATTTTTGACTTCTTTTTTTATAATTCGAATGCCGGCTTGTTTGGTTTTCTTCATCAGATACGGCATGTAGATACTTGTATCCATGATAAGTCCTCGAAGTTTATAGCCATCGACGTAGCCTCTGGGTAATTCTTGCTTTTTGGGTCGCTGGTAACTCACAGAGTCCTTCGCCCACCAGGGAGCTCCTACTTTTTCTCTAAACAGTTCCATGCTGGTTCTCTCAAAACAGCCACTTTTTTTGTCTTTAATTATTTCTTTTCGGAAAAATTTCAAAGTTAACTCAGACCATACAGCAACTTTAGCCAATGGCCCAGAACGATACGGATACCACATAGCAGCAGCTTTATCTGAAGTCGTATTTGGTGACAATTCTTTTGCCCAAATAGTGACATCGTACCCGGCTTTTTTTAGTAAAATCGCAGTAGATAAGCCGCTTACTCCAGCTCCCAGAACCAAAATTTCTTTCGATGATTTCATATCTTTAGTTATTATAGCTTAAAAATCGGATGGGTGGGTGCACAATTGCGCTGCACCCACCCGCTCCTACTCTGATTTCTCTTTCTCCTCCTTTCCTTTTTCTCCATCATCCTCTGAGACTTCTACGGCCTCGGCTCTGGCCCGCGCGTGCTCCTCACCAGCACCCAGGCCATTATCTTCGTAGTGTAACTCGTCGCCGAACCAGAAACACACGAAGTCTGCTGCCATCACACCACCCCCCTTCGATGCTGGTGGCAGAAGTCAGCCACCGCACTGCTCGACAAGGCTTCGAGTGAGCTCAGGGCGTCCATAGAATCCTGGCCACTGAGTACTGAAGCTGCCACGAACTCGTGGCCATACTCGCTACTAAGTTCTGCAGCCAGCTCAAGCACCTCGGAAACCTCTCGCGCCCAGGTCACGTAGACCTCTCGTCCGCCAACCTTGGCAAACAGATCTTCGAAATCAGGTCCGATCAGCGGATCGGACAAAACCGCGAAGGTCTGATCTTGCAGGTCCGAGGTTTTAAACCGCGGTTCGTAAGACCTCGGATTATACACTGGCACACGGCCCACCGAGGTAATCAGCGGCACTGCGGCTTTCGGCCGAAGCACATTCCGAAACAGTTTTTCGGACTGCTCAGACAGAAAGATACGGCAGACGTTGAAGTATCGCTCTGGTGGTCCGCCGATCGAGATCATGACTCGCGACTGTAAATCAGCGCAATGCCGAAGCCATCTGGTCGCAGCTGCTGGTCCCGCGATCCTGAAGTCTGCGAAACCCAAAGGGTGAGTCGCAGCATAATCTACAGCCCGCTTTCGTCCGTCTTCACCACGCTTACTGCCCATGTCTGCTAGCTGATTCAGCGTTTCCTGAAGGCCTGAGTAGCTGCCGTTACTACGACGCAGGCAGGCCACCAAGTCCGCGGGTACAGAACCCAACTCATCAAACGGAGTGTCAAAGTCAAACATTACGTTCGATGAAATTTCCGGGTAAAACGCTTTTGCAAACAGGTGAATCAGCGCGAAGTTGACTGTTGTGATCTTCCAAACCACATCGGCAGGCAGCGCGTTACACTTCATGCCTGATTGCTGACCGGAAAAAATGCGCAGAGTAGGAAGGCCGGTGAAATGCACTCTGAGATTTTTCAGAAACTGCAGACCCACCGCAGCGTATGCTGGCAGCCGTAGACTCGGAAATTCAAGACTCCCGCCATGACCGATTGAGAGCACTGCCTGACTCATCACGCCAGGTGTCTGCACGTCAGCCGCAAACGACAGCAGAGCGGTTAGCTGCTGCCAATCATGGCCGCACGAAATCCCGCTAATGCCAGAATTGACCAGGCTTTTCAGAACTGCCTGACACTCTTGGCCATCGTTGAGCCGAAGTTGCTTGGTTCGCTGAACCATCTGATCAACCGGCGTTCCCTTGTTGTTAAACAGTGCCATGCCGCGATCGATAGAGTCTGGCAGAAAGATCCGCAAAGGCGGCCTGCTGATTAGAGCTGACAAAATCTCGGACATCAAAACCCTCCTTGGGAGTTTGTCCTCCCTTACGCCGCCCAATTTACCTGCAAGGATGTTTGGGCGGCGGAAGTGAGGCTCATCCGCATGTATTTGCATAGAATTCGTAGATTTGTAACAATTATAAAGGCACACAAAAATGCACTACGAATTCCCTGCAAGGATGAGTATGTATTGGCGTGTGCCAATTATTTATATTTTCATATACTTAAAAACCACCGACTTATGCGGTGGTTTTGTTTAATCTGATCAAAATAAATCTATGATAAACAAGCCACCGGATTGGGGTAGAAAAAGCAAAGAAGCATCATATGGTGATAACTTGTTTGGAGAGTCTTATTTATCATGTGTTTAGTTTAATCGATTGCTACTGTTATGTCAAACTCTGAAGCTCTTTAAATGTTTATTCAGTTTATTCTTAAATCTTATTTGCTGTAGTTTTTTATGGATAAAATTAATCAGGGCGCTGCCTACAATCGCACCTTCTGCGCCTGCTTTTTTCAGTGTACGAACATGATCTGGACTTGAGACACCAAAGCCTATGACAATCGGCAGGTTGGTTTGTTTTTTGACTCGGCTAATCAGTTCTAGCGTTTCTCTCACTACGCCGGTACGGGCGCCGGTGATGCCTAGAACAGAAACCAAATACAAATATCCTTCTGCGAGCTTCAAAATTTTCTGTAATCGCTGATTGGTCGTAGTTTGTGACACAAGAAAAATCTGTTGAATCCGAAATTTTTTGGCAAATTTATGAAAATCCTCTATTTCTTCAATTGGCACATCAGGAATCAATACAGCATCGATACCAGCAGCAGCCGCGTCCTTATAAAATCGATCAATGCCTCGCTGGTAAACAAGATTGGCATAAACCAAAACTGTCACCGGGATGTCAGTGGTCTTTCTTAAAAGTTTTATAAGCTCAAAAACTTTGTCAGTATCCATTCCAGACCTGATCGCACGCATATCAGCCTGCTGGATTGTCGGTCCATCAGCCAATGGATCTGAATATGGAAAACCAACCTCGATAAAATCTGCGTTAGCTGAAATTTGCTGGGCCAACGCCAGACTTTTTTGGAAGTTCGGATCACCTGCCACGATAAATGGCATAAAAGCAATCCTCTTTTCTTGTTTCAATTTTGCAAATTGCTCATGAATTCTATTTTTCATAAACACTCCTTACTGCTTCGAGGTCTTTGTCGCCTCTGCCTGATAAATTTACGATGATAATCTGATTCTTTTTGATCCGCTTGGATAATTTCTGAAGATAAGCGATGGCATGGGCTGATTCTAAAGCAGGAATAATTCCTTCAAGCTCTGATAAATCATAAAAACCTTTCAGGGCTTCTGAATCTGAGACGTGGTCGTACTCGATTCGACCTAAATCACGCAGAAAACTATGTTCAGGACCGACTGAGGGATAGTCAAGACCAGCTGAGACGCTATGCGTCTCCTGAATTTGGCCAAACTGATCCTGCAGAACGTAAGATTTGGTACCATGAAAAATCCCCAACCGACCGCCAAAGAATCTTGCTGCGTGCTTACCAGATTTGATGCCAAGCCCACCGGCTTCGATGCCAATCATTTTCACTTTTCGGTCTTTCAGGAATTCTGTAAACAAACCCAAAGCATTACTGCCGCCCCCAACACAAGCCAGTAAATAATCAGGCAAACGATTTTCTATTTTCAAGATCTGCTCTCGCGCTTCCCTGCCAATAATTTTCTGGAAATCACGAACAATGGTCGGATATGGATGCGGACCAAGCACTGAACCGAGCAAATAATGAGTTGTTTTAACATTTGTGATCCAGTCGCGCAAAGCTTCGTTTATCGCGTCTTTCAAAGTTCTACTTCCCGAAGACACTGGCACGACTTTTGCGCCCAAAAGCTTCATGCGCAGCACGTTTGGCTGCTGGCGCGCCATATCCACTTCTCCCATGTACACTACACACTCAAGGCCAAGCTTAGCAGCTGCGACAGCAGTAGCTACACCATGCTGGCCAGCACCAGTTTCTGCGATGATCCGAGTTTTTCCCATAAATTTGGCAAGCAATGCCTGGCCTAAAGCATTGTTTATCTTATGCGCGCCGGTGTGTGTGAGGTCTTCTCGCTTCAAATATATTTTTTGGTGAAACTTTTCTGATAAATTTTTCGCAAAGTAAAGAGGCGTGGGCCGACCCACAAAATTTTTAAGAAGCTCTGAAAGCTCAGTCTGAAATTTCTTATTTTTCTTGAATCTCTCATAAGCTTCCTCTAGTTCTGCCAGTGGCTGCATAAGAGTCTCTGGCACAAACTGCCCACCAAATTCTCCAAAATATCCTTTTTTCATAATGATTAATTAATAATAAACTCTCGGTGAGTGATAAATGCCGAAGCATAATATCACTCACCGTCTGCCTAGAGGCCATTGGGACTGTTGTATACGAGTGTGACGCTGTCACCCTGCCAGACAACAGGAACAAGCTCTTTCTGCGCTACTTTCTCAAGTACAGTGGCGAGCTGAGTACTCGTGGACCGACTGTGATCAGCAATCGCGCGAGCCAACCGCTCGGCAGAAACTGTTTGGCCACTGCCCAGGTTCACTTCTGCGGGTGTTACCCGAAAACCCATAGCCTTCCTCCTTTTTCAGCACTTTGATTTTTCGTGCTGGCTACCCGGGGCTAAGCTTCTCCCCGGGAAAACAGCAGACAAACCAGGTACTGAAAATTTGACCCGCGATTATGTTTTGTTTAGAGAATTCAGGGGCCAAAACATATCGCGATATAATCTTGCGATCAGTCCGAGAGATTTGCCAGATGATCGCAAGATTAGTCAAATTTCTAGTACCTGGCAAACAAAAACACCTTCGGCAGAAGTCCGAAGGTGTCTAAATTTCGAAATTTATTACACCACGTTCAAAGGGACTTTGCCAAGTGACAAAGCCCAAGCCCACGCGGCTGATACAACCTTGATAGAAATTCTTGCGTCTCTTAATTTCATAAAAGTAAATATATTATACACCTATTCGCGTAATTGGTCAACTTTACTCAAGAAAGCATTCAATTCTTCTTGTGAGAAAAATTCGATAGTGATTTTTCGGTTCTCGCCGTTTTTCTGCACGCGGACCTTGGTGCCAAGTTTTCCTCGAAGCTCTGACTCCAGCGCTGCTGCTTCTGGATCAGAAGGAGTTCTCGGAGCACGTATGAGTTTCGGTCGCTCGAGCATCTCGCGGACTCGCTCCTCCACTTGTCGCACTGTCATTTGCTCGGCCACGATCAGGTCCAGCATAGCAATCTGCTTTTCCATTCCTGGAATTGCCAAAATACTTCGGGCATGGCCCTCGGTAATAGTGCCATCAGCCACAGCGTTCTGAATTTTCAGAGGCAAGTGAAGCAAGCGCAGCATGTTCGTCACAGTCGTACGGGCTTTGCCTACCTTCTTCGCCACTTCTTCCTGAGTCATCTTATACTCGTCAATAAGCTGCTGATACGCCTGGGCTTCTTCGATGGGATCTAGGTTATGTCTCTGAATGTTTTCGATCAGAGCCAGCTCGAGCTTCTTCTGCTCTTCCATGAAATCGCGGACGATGACAGGAACCTTCTGAAGACCGGCGATCTTGGATGCTCTGAGTCTTCGTTCACCTACGATCAACTGATAAGTACCGTCAGAAATTGGCACGACAACCAACGGCTGCAGAATTCCATGTTCTTTAATTGATGCTGCCAGCTCCTGCAGAGCCGTCTCGTCAAACACGCGTCGCGGCTGCCAGGGGTTGGGCTTGATCAAATCAATATTAACCTCAATCAAACTCATGACTGGTAAATTTTCAGGCGGAGCTACGGGTTTTATTTCTTCGTCCATAAATTATGGTTTAATCAAATGATATAAATGATCTTCGAGGTGAAAAAAATCTGTGGACCGCATGACCCGTGGTCGCGGCAAATTATTTGTAACTATCTTATCAATCTTAGCCGGTCTGGCAGAGAGGACCGCGATCCGGTCAGCTAGCTCTAGTGCTTCAGCCACGATGTGTGTCACCATTATAATGGTTGGCTTACGTTCTTGCCAAATCTGAAGCAATTCTTTTCGCAATTCCTCAGCTGTAAACGAGTCCAGCTCGGAAAATGGCTCATCCATAAAAATAATTTTCGGGTCTCGAGCCAAGGCTCTAGCGATTCCCACTCTCTGGCGCATGCCACCTGACAAATCTTTCGGGTAACTTTTCGCAAATTTTTCTAGGCCAAACTGCTTCATCTCTTTAACTATAATCTCGTGTCTTTCAGAGGCTGACATTTTTTTGCTGAGCAATCCTAGACCAATATTGTCATAAACTGTAAGCCATGGGAACAAGGCAAACTGCTGAAACACAAAACTCATATCCCCATGCGTCATGTTTTTACCCAGGATCATTTCCCCTTTAAAATTCTTTTCAAGACCAGAAGCGATACGGAGCAAAGTTGATTTGCCGCTGCCAGATGGACCAACTAGGACAAAAAATTCTCCGGCCTCGATTTCCAAGTTGACATCATCCAAAACCAGAAGTCGTTTCTGATCTTCCTCAAAGTATTTAGTTATATTTTTTAGTTTGATAACTGTAGCCATTATTCTTCCATGAGTTTATGACTGGCATCCAGTAGCGGCGTCCAGATCAGTTTGTTTATGCTAAAAACAATAATCAACAAAGCTAGAATGCCGAGAAAAGTGATGGCTGTGTTCTGTGAATGAGTTTGAAAAAATTGCCCAAGGCCGCCGGGCAGATGGACGATGATTTCTGTAGCTACCAGAGCGCCCCAGCCTTCGCCGAGACCGATGATGGATCCTGTTACCAATCCAGGAATACTTAAAGGCCAAACGTATTTGTGAAAATAATTCCATCCAGAGACATTATAAATCTGAATTGCTTCCTCCCAGTCATGGTGTGCGAGCTTGAGCGAGCTTAAAGTCGAAAACAAAATTGGCCAGATGACTGTGAGAACCAAGAAAAAAATTACAGTAAAATTTGTCTCGCCCCAGTAGTGTACGGCAAAAGGTAAAATCGCAAATTCCGGGAAGCTCTGCAGAATATCAAAAATCGGTAACATGACATGCGAGAGCAAACCTTTATGAAAAAACATAGCAAACAGCCAGGCTAGACTGACTGCGATCAGATACGCAATTACCAACCTGCCAATTGATACAAAGACATCGTGAAGTAGCGAACTGATCGCCAGTTCTTCGGTTTGTGCGAAAAATAGCAAAAACAAAAACGGCGCGACCATGATCAAAAAGGTAACGATGAGGTGAGCTCTGCTGTGATAAATTTTCATTCGGTGTCTTTGTACGCGGTGCATTTTGGTGCTCAAATTATAGCATATTTTTATCAATTTTACCGGAAATTATTTTTATATGACTTTGTAATTTTAATTCCTTCGCAAATGCTTCCAACTCTAAACCTGGAGCGTTTGAGCTGATAAGCAGGCTTCTTTGGATTAAGCTGAAACCCTTGCGCTGCAAAAAGCGACGGAAAATTGTGCGCTGACGATTTTTCGAAACTGGTATATCAAACGTGACAATAGTAAATAGACCATCAGTTCGTCTCGGCTCAGATTCTAAACTTTTTAAAATGCGCTTAGCTTTTAGGGACAAAATAAAATGCTGACCATAGTGAACTGTTCTAATCGGCTGCAGCAAACCTGCTGCATGAAATTTTCGAAGTTTGAAATAATATGTCTTTTCTGTAAACGAATGCACGTGGAGTTTACCATAGGGCGTGAAGACGAAAGTCAGCGCGACCTTTCCCAAGTCTTCGAGAAACGCTTGTAATTCTTCCTGAATTTTCCTCATACACTAATACTAACCTTTTTTGACCATATGGTCAATTTTGGTCAGTACTGACTATTACCCTTCAGCTTCACAAAAATCAAATTTTCCGCTACTATATTCAAGTCGCCGGAGTGGCGGAATGGCAGACGCACACGACTCAAAATCGTGCGAGGTTTCCTCATGAGGGTTCGACTCCCTCCTCCGGCACCAGAGAATACAAAAAGACTCCGAGCGGAGTCGAACGGGCAGAAGCGAGACAAGACTGAAAGTCGCGCTCGAGCGTCGACGAAAGCGTTTCAATAGCTTTCGGCGCTGCCCTGGCGAGACTCCCTCCTCCGGCACCAGAGAACTTGGCTTTAAAATTTTGACAAAATCTTATTTATACGCTAGCATTATATGACTATGGCAAATAAGCAAGTCAATCGAAGCACTACTACCACCTCTTCTGAAGAGGCGTGATTGCTTTTGCCTAGCTAAATAAGCAAACTTCAAGCCTCTTCAATTCCGAAGTGGTTTTTTGTTTGCGTCCAAATGGAGGAAGTATGGTGAGACTGAACCGGAATCGACGTAAGGATTACTGGTGGAAGAAACTAAAAACCAGATGCAAAAAGTGTAAATCGCGACTGGAGCAGAACAATTGCGAGAAGGTGGCTTATTGCTTCAGCAAGAAATGCAAAGGGTATCATCGTTGCCCGAAGTGTGGAAGCATGCACAGTGAGAAATGGGTCTGGGATCCTTTTGACCGAAGCTACTATGATTGTGGATGTGGAGTCGAGTTCTCAGTTCTTTCAAGATCAGTTTGTTAAAGGAGGAGTGGTCATGTCAAAGCCCGACAGAGAAACAAGAATCGAAGAGCTTATTCAGGAACTAAGACAATTCGGACTTGAGGTTTCTGTTAGAAAAAAACTAGACCCAAATAGTCTGGCTTATCGGACTGTCTGTCCGACAGAGCTTCCAGGTATAAGCTTCAACATCAAAGACGATCTGCTGTCGAAAGCGTTCGATGCTCTCGAAAAGCAAAGCCCTGACGAGAAAGCGCGGATAAATGCCTATTTGCTTCGCATAGCCAAAGAAGCTGGTCCAGGCGGGCCGTAATCACCGCACTAACTAGAAGACTGATCCGCTTCCGCTTAAGTTAAGTGGACGGATCAGCTCTTTTTATTTATATCTTTCCCAAATTTTTCTGGTCGCCCAGACTGTCAGGCCTGCGATCAAAATGCTTGCCAAAATGTCTGCTGGGTAGTGCACTCCTGCAAAAACTCTGGCAACTGAAGCAAGAAAAGCCAAGCCCAGAAACCACCAAAAATACCTAGCCCCAAAGAAAGCAAAAGCCACAGAAAAAAATATTACTGTATGACCAGATGGAAAAGACAATCCTTTTTCTGTATCAGCAAACAGCTGATGAATGTTTGTCAGCGCCTCATACGGCCTCTGACGGTCGATAACTCTTTTAAGAAATTCGACGATAACGCCTCTGCTGATCAAAGCAGATACGATTGCCAAATTGATCCGAGCTTGCATCCTGGGTCTGAGATACAACCAAACCAAAAATCCTACAGCTAGACAAATCAGAAACCAATCACTTGTCAAAAAAATCGCAATACTGTCTAGCACGGCACTTCTCCCGGCTAAACCATTGATGGCATAGAACAAACCGTGATCCCAAGTTCTTATGAGGTCCATATTACAAGCCCGGAGCTGGGAAGTTCTTAGTAAACCTCTTGACTTCCATGCGCACTTTGTCAGCTATAGTTGGGTCCGTGATCACCGCCGCGATCCAGGAAGCGATCTTGCTCATCTCTTTTTCTTTCATACCGCGCGAAGTCACAGCAGCAGTACCAACACGAAGTCCGGATGGATCCATAGGTTTCCTCTTATCAAACGGAATCATGTTCATGTTTGTGGCAATTCCGGCTTTTTCTAGCAAGACCTGAGCTTCCTTGCCTGTAATATTTTTATTCGTCAGATCAACCAAGATCAAATGCGTATCAGTGCCGCCCGAAACCAGATTAAATCCGAAATCGAGCAAAGCATTGGCCAGCGCTTTAGAATTTTTCACGATCTGGTGCGCGTACTTTTTAAAGTCTGCGCTTTTAGCTTCTCTCATCATGACCGCGATTCCCGCAATAGCGTTTTCGTGCGGGCCGCCTTGCATACCAGGAAACACAGCTTTGTTAATCGCAGTAGCGTACTTATCTTTGCACATAATGATCGCGCCTCGTGGACCGCGCAATGTCTTATGGGTGGTAGAAGTGACAACATCAAAAAACGGAATCGGTGAAGGCAAAGCGCCGCCAGCAATCAATCCTGCTGTGTGCGAAATATCTGCCATAGAGATTGCGCCAACTTTGTCTGCTATTTCTTTAAATTTTTTGTAATCCACTTCTCGAGGGTAAGCAGTAAAGCCAGAGACGATCATTTTCGGCTTGATCCGATCGGCTAATTTCAGAATTTCCATGTAGTCGAGCATGCCGGTTTTCGGCGAAACACCATAGTGAACAAAGTTGTATTGCTTACCAGTAAAATTAACAGGAGAACCATGCGTTAAGTGCCCGCCGCCAGCCAAATCCATAGCCATGATGGTGTCGCCTTTTTCTAAAAGTGCAAAATAGACTTCCAGATTAGCTGGACTTCCAGAATAAGGCTGAACATTCACGTGCCAATCGATTGGTAAATTGAAAGCTTCGCGCACTCTTTCAATCGCTAGCTCCTCGAGATCATCAACTACCTCAGCCCCTCCATAATATCTTTTTCTGGGATAACCTTCAGCGTATTTATTATTAAACACTGACCCCAAAGCTTCTAAAACTTCGTCTGAAGCATAGTTTTCTGAAGCCATGAGATTTATCGAGTCGCGAAGACGCGCTCGTTCTCTCTGAATCAAATTATAAATTTGTGGATCTTTAATCTTTAAGCTCATGAATGTAATAATTAATTTTGAATTTGGAATTTCGAGTGAAATTCTAATATTAGAATTTCGAAATTGATTCAAAATTATTTTCTCAGTAATCCATAGAACATTGTGAGAACGCCCGCTAATATAAATACGTAACTAATTTGACCAGTGCTACTCAGAATCCAAATTCCTAAAAGTGCTGTAAAAATTTTCCCGATCGACAAACTGAATTCGTAAAAAACAGTGTAAGCGATGGCATGATCAGGGCCAGCATCACCTGCTATTTCGTAAGTAATGGTTTCCATGGGCACATTTACTATACCTTTGCCGATCCTGGTCGCTATATCAAACCCGACCACAGCGCTAAGACTAGTGCAAATGAATCGAAATAGCCAAGTCAGACCATAAATCACAGCACTAACTGGCAAAACGTCCAAATGCTGAAACTCATCGAGAAGTTTTCCTAGATACAACATTACCACGACTGCGATAAGACTGGCAACCGTGGTGATGATGCCCACTGAAAACAGGTACGGCACTGCCAAAAATACGAAAATTGGCCACAAACTCTGAAGCATCAGGTCTTCAGCATACCCCCAGTAAGCGAAAAAGTTCCGAGGATATCTGCGGACAACGCTAAAAAAATTCTTGAAACTAAATCTGTGCCGCGTGTAGATATCCGGACTCTGAAACAGTGGTACGACTGAAGCAATCATCAGAATGCCGGCAAGAATAAACATGACCGGAAAACCAAACTGATAAGACAAAAATCCTCCGAGCAAGGGTGCGACGATGGACATCATTTCGATGAGAGAAAATAGCACGCCGACTTCGCGGCCGCGCTGGTCATTGGCGGCGTGAATGGCGATGTCAGCGTTGTACGGCGGCCAGTAAAAACATTTTTGAATCGCAAATAACACGGGAGCGATAAAATAAAAAATCGGATGAAATTTAATTTGATAAAAAATTATCCAATACAGGACGTAAACAAAACTTGAAACTAAAATCGCATGCTTGTAGCCGATTCGGGAAGTGATTTTGGTTATTGGAACCACTAGCACAGCATATGCAGTGTAGACGATGACGAAATAGTATAAAATTTCAACAAGCGAAAAACCAAGCTTATACAAAAAAATCGGCTAAAAGACGAAAGTTAAATTGATGGCGAGGTTATCAAGCAGCGGATTCCAATACAACGCGAAA
>CAYOPE010000021.1:0-14431 GCA_964405805.1 uncultured Candidatus Saccharibacteria bacterium
CGGCGGCCTAGGACTTGGCGCGCCGATAACGAGTTTCATCTTTGTTGGTGGCATTCTGGTGATTGTGACTTATCTTTCCCTGACCAAGCGCGATGTGATCGAAAAAGAAGTTAAATCAGAAATCGCAGAAGATCTAGGCAGAGGTGGCTTGTGGCAAACAGGCGTTGTGGTGACATTACTTGTCATCGCAGGACTCGTGGGCTACCATATCCGTCACTCAGCTCTTCAGTTGCCAGCTACAGCCGGGCAGCCAAGTGGCGCAAACGCTTCAACGCTGCAAACTTCGCCCCTTGGAGATATGTCTTCATTTCGCTCGATTACTGAGGATACACTCGACCTTCTCAACACCGGCAACCAATCCGGCGCTACGACTCGCATCGGCGATTTGGAGTATGAATGGGATAATGCCCAGGCTCGATTGAAACCGAAAAGTCCTGCGACTTGGACACTCATCGATGGCAAGATTGATACAGTTTTGCGAGAGCTTCGCGCAGTGCATCCTGATGTCGCAAGCGAAAAATCTGCCCTTGCGGCACTTCTGGCTGCATTGAAATAGCTCAAATGATAAAAAAGAAAACAGCGATAATCATATCTGCCTTAGTGATCCTTATTCTTATTTTTGGAACTAAGCAATGGTATTCTCTGCGCCAAGCCCACAGCACTTTTGAGAATTATTACGCCTTCAGGGGATGCGTGCAGCTGCTTGATAAAACTGATACTTATGCGACTTGCAAGTTAGGTAATGGCGAAACCATCAAGATCGTGAAATACCAGGACAAATGGTATCTCGACGGCGATCTGCCATGGGCTTGTTTGGGTAAGCTGTGCTTTGGAATATGACAATTGACTATGGTATAGGCGAGTGATAAACTTGAATAAGAGAAAAATTTTAATCACCAAGATTAGGAACCAATTTATTATGGACCCAGAACAAGGGCCAACCCCTGACCAAATTGGTTTAGAATTAAATAATCAAAGTGTAGAAAGCCCAGAAGCAAGATTGAAACAAAAGTTTTTAGATCGTACATTTTTGATTGTCGAAGACAATGGTGCTGATATAATTGCTAATCAGGTTCGACAAGAACGGGGCACGACTGGAACCGAGAAAGATGAAGCGGTTATTACCGCCGAAACTTTCGAGGAATTTGATACTGCTTTGAGCGGGTTGCTTATGAAAAATGGACCCAGAAAAATAACTGCCATTATGGATTTGGAATTTCCGCAATCTTCTGGTGGACCTGCTCATATGCGAAATGGCCTAAGGGCAGTAAATGCTATCAAGAGTAGAATTTTTTCATGGAATTCCGAGCACCCTGATCATGTTATTCGTTTGGAAATTGTTATAAATTCGACAACCATGGGTAATCTAGAAGAAGTCCGAGACCGTTTTGGGCAAGACGTCGACTGGAGTCCAAACAAAATGGATGCAGTTTCTACGATAAAAAATCAATTGCAAAAATTTGAGCATTAGAAAAAAATATTCAGATTATGGAAATGACCAGGGATACATTTTAATAAAAGTGCTAAAAGAATTTACTAAACAGATTATTCAAGTTCTAAAAAAATAAAGCCGCCCGATGAAGGGCGACTTTTAGTTTCACCTTTGGTAGGACTGATACTTGACAATGTAGTTTCCTGTATATACAATGGATTTATGGAAGATTTTCAAATTCCTGAACCAATAATATTTGAATGGGATATGCATAATAGTACTAAAATTCGCCTAAAACATGGTATTACTACTGCCGAAGCTGAGCAGCCTTTTTCAAACAATAATATCGTAAAGTTCGATCGCGTTCACTCAAATATAGAAAAACGCTATCAATTATTGGGACCTAGCGATAAGAACAGAGTTTTATTTGTAGTATTTACAATTCGCGACCAAAGAGTTCGAATTATATCAGCTCGGGTCGCCAATAAAAAAGAAAGGAGTCAATATGGTCAAATTTAAAAAAATTCCAAAATTCAAGTCAGAAGATGAAGAAGCGGAATTCTGGAATACTCACGATTCAACTGAATATATAGATTGGTCAAAAGCAGTTCGTGTCCGGTTTCCGAATCTCAAGCCTACGACCACACCGATCTCTATCCGTCTGCCCAACTATATGATTTCAGAACTGAAGATCAAAGCCAATCGTCTGGATATTCCGTACCAAGCTTTGATCAAACAAGCCATTGCCAAAGAATTAAAAATTAAATAAAGGAAAATTTATGAATCCAGTAGTGCATTTCGAGATGGGGTATCAGGATAAGCAGCGCATGGTCGATTTTTATACGAAGAGTTTCGGCTGGCAGGCGCAGATGATGGGTCCGGAGATGGGCAATTATGTCGTGGCTGTGAGTGGTCAGTCAGATGATCCCTCAGGCAGGCCGACTAAGCCCGGCTATATTAACGGCGGCTTTTATCAGAAAACCGCAGATCCTATGTCACAGGCGCCGTCTGTGGTCATGTCAGTCGATGACATCAAAGCTTCTATGAAAGCTGTCGAGGCAGCAGGCGGGAAAATTCTAGGTGCCATGGATAACACTGGTAATCGCTCCATGGAGCCGCAGGAAATCCCAGGAGTCGGTCTTTGGATTTCTTTTCAGGACACTGAGGGAAATCGAGTCTCGATGCTGCAACCGAAGGGAATGTAACCCCTCATCTGTCGCTTCGCGACATCTTCTCCCGCAAGGGGAGAAGAAAATAAGAAAGGAACACAAATGCAAAGTATTACTCCGTGTCTCTGGTTTGAGAAGGACTGTGAAGAGGGGATCAATGCTTATATTTCTATTTTCAACAGTTCGCCTGCGAAGAAAGCTGAATCGAAGATAATTAGTATTCAGAAATATCCGCAAGGAATTCCGGATGCGCCCTGGCCGAAAGAAGTAGAAGGAAAAGTCATCACAGCGATTTTTGAACTGAATGGCCAGAGGTTTATGGCGCTTGATGGCGGTCCAGGAGTTTTTCCGAAAAGCGGAGCAGTATCATTTGTTATAGACTGTGAAAATCAGGCAGAAGTCGATCACTTCTGGGACCGTCTTTCCGCAGGTGGTGATCCAAAGGCTCAGCAGTGTGGCTGGCTTTCTGACAAATATGGTTTTTCCTGGCAAGTGATCCCGAAAAGAATGGGAGAACTTTTGTCTGATCCTGACAAGGCCAAAGCCAACCGTGTCATGCAAGCAATGCTTGCAATGAAGAAAATCGATATCGTAGGGCTAGAAGCCGCAGCTAAAGGATAAATTTGTAAAAAAAAGACCGCACCCTGCTGAGAAGATCGCAGGGTGCGGTTGCGTCAGCGTTACTCGGCGCTGACTTGCGTGTATTTGTTGATGACGTGGATCGTCGACTCGGCGGAGCGCTTGTCGATGAACTTGACGGCCAGCGAGACCCGGTTTTCCTCGTTCAGGGCGGCCCAGATGGTCTGGGCGATCGCTTCCGCATCGCCTTCGAGAGGCAGGAGGTAAGGCTCGCCTTGGAACGAGGGCAGGGGGTCACCGTCGCCCATGTAGGTGGTGATGCAGTAGCCGAAACCTTGGCCGATATCGGAGTAGCCGTAGAAGTGCCGATCGCATCCGAGGTCCCACGGCGACTGGCGCAGGATTGCGATTTGCATCTTGGTCGGGCGTTCATAGGAGAACGAAACAGCAGTGATGCGAGGAGTGAAGTTCGGGGCGTCGGGCTCGAAGGTGAATCTTTCCAACGATCGCGGGAGCGACCAAGCGTGCTCGACGTGTATCTTTACGTCGTCTGTTTGTGAGCCGTTGCTGACCACGTGGAATCGACACCGAGCATCCCAATCGTTTGTCCCGAGGACCATCGCGTTGTAGATGATGAGCGACGGGTCCTGAATGTTGTTCGGATCAGCCGGAGCGGTTCGCAGCCAGGCGCCGTTCTCGGCTACGAACACCCGATTGCGACTGTTCGCGCTTCGGCCCATGATCCAGTACACCTGGACCATGTGCCTGCCAGACTGGTCGATTCCGACCACGATGCCGCGGCCGGGGTAGGGGTTGTGGCGCAGACTTTCCAGGTTGCGGCGGGCGACATCAATCAATGTCATAAGCACTCCTTCGGGTTTTCGAAAGTCACCAGATACAGTTTATTATTATACAAAATCTGGTATAATAAAACAAGACAAAAGTGATGGACCTGCTGAAACAAATCAAACAACTGATCAAAGGCGATGTGAAGTCAGATGATGCGACACTGGCTAGCTTTAGTCGTGATGCAAGTTTGTATAAATTAGTCCCGAAAGTCGTAGTCTTTCCCAAAGACTCGAAGGACATCCAGAATCTAGTAAAATTTGTGGCCAATCAGAAAGGCTTGTCCATCACGCCGCGCAGCGCTGGCACTGACATGTCAGGCGGTGCTTTGACTGAGTCAATTTCGCTTTCAATGACCAAGTATTTCAATCGCATCAAAAAAATTGGCAAGGACTTTGCTGTGGTGGAGCCTGGTGTGTACTATCGCGACTTTGAAAAGCAGACACTGAAAAAGCACCTCTTACTCCCAAGTTATCCAGCGTCGCGGGAGCTTTGCACAGTGGGCGGCATGGTTGCCAATAACGCCGGAGGAGAGCTCAATCTCATGTATGGCAAGACTGAGCGCTATGTCGAGGAAGTCAAAATGGTTCTAGCAGATGGCAAAGAATATATTTTCAAGCCGCTGAACATGGCAGCACTTGAGAAAAAGAAAGCAGAAGCAGGACTGGAAGGGGAAATTTATCGGAAAATGTTTGAGCTGATTGATACGAACTATGGCGTAATAGAAAACGCCAAACCGCAGGTCTCGAAAAATTCCGCAGGGTACTATCTTTGGAACATCTATGATCGCGACAGGGGAGTGTTTGATCTGACCAAATTGATTGTTGGCTCGCAGGGAACGCTTGGCGTTATTACAGAAATCAAGTTTAACTTGGTCAAACCCAAGACGCGTGAGCATTTGCTGCTAGTTTTTATCAATGATGTTCACTCGTTGCCAGGAGTTGTAAATCATCTTTTGAAGTTCAAGCCGCAGAGCATCGAGTCCTATGATGACCAGACGTTTAAAGTAGCACTCAGGCTTCTGCCAGATATTATCAGTAAGCTCAAGGGCAGCGCCATCAAATTGTTTTTCAGTTTCTTGCCAGAAATGTGGATGGCGCTCACCGGTGGCATTCCGAAGCTGGTTTTGCTGGTCGAATTTAGCTCGAACTCAGACAAAGACGCAGTTGATCGAGCCAAGCGTGCCCAGGAAAGCCTGAAAGAATTTCATCTGCCCACGAAACTGATTCTGAAAGCAAGCTCGGCGCAGAAATATTGGGTCATCCGGCATGAAAGTTTCAACATGCTGCGTCACCATGTCCGCGGCATGCGCACTGCGCCATTTATCGATGACTTCGTGGTGTCGCCAGAAAAACTCGGCGAATTTCTGCCCAAGCTTTATGAAATTCTGAATCGCTACGATCTGCTCTATACTGTCGCTGGGCACGTGGGGGATGGCAATTTTCATATTATTCCGCTTATGAAGCTCGGCGAACCGAAGGCTGCTGCGATTATCAAGAAACTTGGCGATGAGGTTTACAAATTAGTTTTTGCTTTTGGCGGCTCTATGTCAGGCGAGCACAATGACGGATTAGTCCGTGGACCTTATCTCAAACAGATGTATGGCCCGGATGTCTTTGACCTGTTCGTCCAGACGAAAAAAATCTTTGACCCGCAGGGGATTTTCAACCCAGGCAAAAAAGCCCAAGCCTCAGCATCATTTGCCCTCAAACACTTGGATTTCTAAAGGGCTTGACCCCCACACCAAGGGTTTGGTGTGGGGGTTGACATATACCCCCTGGGGGTATATAATTAGAGCATGTTAAAAAACTCACAAAAGCGGCTAGTAGGCCGCCTAAATATTATCAAAGGTCAGATCAACGGATTGGAAAAGATGGTGGAAAGTAAGCGATATTGTCCGGATATTCTGAAGTTGTCTTTGGCTATCCAGAAGTCGCTGCAGAGCTTTAACCAGGTCATGCTTGAGAATCACCTGAAAGAGCATGTCGGGCATCATTTTAAGTTTGGTCAAGACAAAAAGGCGATCAAAGAACTCATGGAAATTTATTCCCTGAATCATAAATGATTTCTACTAAACTCAAACGAATTTTTATCTGGTCGATCCCAGTTTTTATGATTCATGAAATCGAGGAATTTGCAACTGGGTTTTGGAAAATAGATCCTTTGACTAACTATGTTGCTAAATTTTTTCCAAGTACAAATCTGGCAGTATTTACAATTTTCAATCTAGAATTGCTCGTTTTTATTATTGTAATAGCCTTAGCACTACAAAGCCCCAAATGGCAGATGAGAATGTTTACGGTTTTTGGTTTTGTTTATTTTTTCGAGTTAAGCCATATTGTGAGATTGCTGACAACCTTTGAGTATTATCCGGGCATGATAACAGCTTTTTTGTCTTTAATCATGGGTTTTTTCTTTTGGAAAGAGTTAATTAAAAACTGGCAACAATATGAACCACGATCACTCGATGCATGAGCATTCTGCTCACGACAAACACCAAGGGCATTCGCCAGAAATGTTTCGAGATAAGTTCTGGTTAAGCCTCATTTTGACTTTGCCCATTGTTTGGCTGCATTTTTTTGACGTTAAATTTAACGGTTCCGAATATCTGGCACCTGTCTTAGGCACAGTTTTATTTTTCTATTCGGGCACAGTGTTTATCAAATCTGCATTAGCAGAAATTCGAAGTAGGCAACCTGGCATGATGACTTTGATTTCCGAAGCCATCATAGTCGCATTTGTTTACAGTTTATGGAGCATTTTCTCTGGCGGAGGCGCTGAGTTTTTTTGGGAATTATCAACTTTGATTACTGTTATGATTTTCGGGCATTGGATGGAGATGCGGTCAGTCATGAACGCGCAGGGTGCTTTGAAAGAATTGGCCAAACTTTTACCGGACATAGCAGAGCTGGTCGATGGCACGAAGTTGCCTATTGCAAACCTCAAAGTTGGCGATGTAGTTTTGATCCGACCTGGCAGCAAAGTTCCGGCTGACGGCGAAGTGATCGAAGGCAGGTCTTCTGTCAATGAATCCATGATTACTGGCGAGAGCGAATTGATCCATAAAAACATTAGTGACAGTGTTATTGCGGGCACTATAAATAGCAATGGCTCGCTGAAAGTGCGTGTGACCAAGATTGGCGAGCAGACAGCCCTGGCTGGCATCATGCGACTCGTCGCAGAAGCGCAGAAATCCAAGTCGAAAGCTCAGATTCTAGCTGATAGAGCAGCGTTTTATTTGACAATAGTAGCGACAATAAGCGGCGTTCTGACATTACTGATTTGGTTGACGAGAAGTAATGGTGTAAGTTTTGCGCTAGAGCGAGCAGTGACAGTTCTAGTCATAGCTTGTCCTCATGCTCTGGGCTTAGCCATTCCTCTAGTCACATCTATTTCTACGAGCTTGGCTGCCAGAAATGGTCTTCTGGTCCGCCAGAGAATCGCTCTCGAGTCTGCCCGAAACGTGGATGTAGTGTTGTTTGATAAAACAGGGACCCTGACTCGCGGTGAACACGGTGTGACTGAAATTTTACCAAAGCAAGGTGAAAAAACTGATTTACTCCGGATTGCGGCAGCAGTCGAAATGCCATCAGAGCACCCGATCGCCACGGCGATTGTTTCTAAAGCAAAAGAAATGGGACTTACGGTTCCTCTAGCACAAAATTTTCAGTCTATTCCTGGTCGTGGCGTGAAAGCAGCAATTGATGGCAAAGATTATTTTGTGGGTCGCGAAGAAGGCTCCTCAGGCATTCATGTGCTGGAAGAAGGGAAGCTTATCGGCACCATCATCACTGCTGATGTTGTAAGGAAAGAATCTAAGCAAGCTGTGAATGATTTGAAAAAAATGGGCATCAGAGTTGCCATGCTAACTGGAGACAGCGAGCTGATTGCGAAAAATGTCGCTGCAGAGCTCGGTATCAGTGAATACTTTGCACAAGTTTTACCAGAGCACAAAGTAGACAAAGTCAAAGAGTTGCAAAAGGACGGTAGTCGAGTGGCCATGGTCGGGGATGGAGTCAATGACGCGCCGGCACTCACACAAGCTGACATCGGGATTGCGATTGGCGCAGGCACGGATGTCGCGATCGAATCCGCAGGGATCATTTTAGCGAAAAGTGACCCACGCGATGTGGTGAAGATCATCAAGCTTTCTCGAGCAACTTATCGCAAGATGCAGCAGAACCTAGCCTGGGCCACAGGCTATAATGTGATTGCCATACCACTGGCCGCAGGATTATTTGGAATTTTTCTGCCTGCCGCAGTGGGTGCGATTCTCATGTCAGCAAGCACCGTGATAGTAGCTTTCAATGCTCAACTGTTAAGAAAGATAAATTTATGAGGACGCAAGAACGTAGCCCTATTGAAGAAGGAATAGAAAATAATATCATCGTAACTGAACAGCGAGACGCCGGTACTCATGTATTAATGGAAACTTTGTTGAGCGCTGATAAGCAGAACCATGAAAGAGATGAAAAGAAGATGGCAGAATTTCGAAAACAACTCGGTACAGAACAAGACAAACCAGTCACTGCTAAAACAGAGGAAAAGCCAATAAAACCTATGGATCAAAAAGCAATAGCAAAACAACAAAAGATCTATTCCACAATCGCAGAAGTATATGATCTAGGCTTATCGCTCATTGGCTACAAAAGAGCGGCCAGAAAATTTATTGCGCAAATACCGTTAAGTTCCGAGAGTCAACTAACTATCTTGGACGCAGGAAGTGGAACCGGTTTGTATTCATTTGCAGCAGCAGAGAGATTCCCAAACGCACGAATTGTTGCTTTTGACTTTAATGAAAAAATGGCAAATAAAATGCAAGCGATAGCTCGCAGTAAGGGCTTGCAAGACCAGGTTAGAGTAACCACAGGTGATGTTTCTAAACGAATTCCTGGTCTAGATGAACAATTCGATATCGTGATAACTGGAGGGGTGTTAGAGTATGTAAACCTTGAAGAAGCTGTTCATAATCTGGGTCAATATGTAAAGCAGGGTGGATATTTTCTAAATTCAGCAGTTAAGGATAATTTTTTGGGCAGAACTTTAGGCAAATTTTTAGCTTTTCAACCCTACAGTCAAAAAGAAAATGTTTCAGCATTCACTGAAAATGGATTGCAGTTGGTAAATACTGCTGATATAGCATTTCCACCAAAGCGTAGTTATCTGTTTCAAAAAGCGTGATGAATTTACATAAAATTTCATTTTAGCTAAAATACTAGTATGTCCATAAAAAATCCGTTCACAATTCTGCGACTGGGGTTAGCTATGGTGTTTTTGGCCAATGCTATCGCAGCCTGGTCAGGCTCAGCTGAATTTAGAGACATTCTGGAAAACTCATTCGTGGTGCATCTGTTTCCGGCAGTCTCTACGTCCACTATGCTTTATGTCATAGCGGTCAATGATTCGCTACTGACTTTGATTTTTTTGTTCAATTTGAAAATTATCAAATACGCTCTGATCTGGGCGAGCCTGTGGCTGATCGGCGTCATGGTGGCTACGCATGATCTGGGCGGGACCCTGGAGCACCTAGGTTTCCTATCCATGGCCATAGCTTTGTATCTTACAATTTTAGAACTATGACAGACGAAGAGTTAAAGCAAAAACTTACACCTGAGCAGTATCACATCATGCGCGAAAAGGGGACAGAAGCGCCGTTTTCTGGCAAGTATTTTGATTCGCACGAGAAAGGCATGTATGTGTGCGCGGCTTGTGGGCAGCAGCTGTTTTCATCAGACACGAAGTTTGACTCAGGCACGGGTTGGCCGTCGTTTACTGATCCTGTTAACCTAAAAAACATCGAGCTTCATGAAGACAATGAGCACGGCATGCGCCGAACAGAAGTAGTGTGCAAAAATTGCGGCTCACACCTCGGCCACGTCTTTGACGACGGACCTGCTGATAAAGGCGGTAAACGCTATTGCATAAACTCCGCTTGCCTGATGCTGAACAAAGAATAGAGTATGAAAATAGAAGATATAATGACCGAAAATGTAATAACTGTTTTTGAAGATACTGCGGTGGCAGAAGCTGCATTAATTTTGACACAACATAGTTTTAATGGTTTGCCAGTAGTTGATAAAAACGGCAAACTTGTGGGATTATTTACAGAGAGGGACATGCTAAGCGATCGTTCATATATACATCTTAAGACTTTATTGAAATTATTTTCGGAAGTTGATTTTTATAAAAAAGATAATTCAGAAATTAAAGAAGAATTAAATAACATTATTGATTTGAAAGTTAGAGATGTTATGACCTCTGTGCCTACAGTGATTCGTCCAAGTGATTCTATAGAACAAGCCGTGGCATTATTCGCCGAGCCGAAGAATAACCCTCTACCTGTTGTAAACCAAAATGGCATGCTTAAGGGAATTATTTCGATGTCAGATTTGATCAAATTGTACGGAGTCAGGACAAAAGATATTCTTCAGGAGAAACAGGTCGATAAAAAAGTTGATGAATTTATAAAAAAATTCGAAAAAAATTTCGTAGTCGTTTCTCGCTTTCGTGTTTCTACTTGGTTTATAGCCAGTCTTTTATTTACAATTGTTGGCTTTGCCATAGCTATGTTTTTTATACTCAGAATTAATATTTGACAAATAGGCATCATTCGTAGGATAATAAGTGTAAGCATTAATCATTTAGATACAAACATGAATAAAAAAAATCAAACAGCACTTCTTGTTGTTAGTTGTGGCTTACTTTTATTAGTAGTTGTGGTTCTGGTGCAGTCTCTTATACGAAGACATCAAGTGGATCGAATAGCTGCCTCAATAAAGCAATCAGTGGTCCAGGCCAGCAGCAAAAAAGCCAAACAACAGGCTTTCATCACTGCTCTTAGTCAACATAAAGCTGATATTGAATTTATGCTAACTCATGAACCAATCCTTAATATTAGTTTCCAAAAGAGCGATGCCTCAGGCGATATATGCGGTGATCTTTTGGATCAGTTGAGGGATGCAGAAGCATTGGCTTATGATGCAGCAGCAGAAGGAGCTGAGGGAATAACGGCCGACTATCTCAGAAGCGTTGCCATTCGTCTGATGGAGATTTATAATTGCGCAATATAATAATAGAGCAAAAGAGAACTTTTTAGAATAATCTGAAATAAAAACAACAGCAGAGTCACTAAGCTTGCCAAGTCAGAAGTGCACTGTTATAATAAACTACGGCATTAACCCTACTTCAATGTTGGGACACTAATACCAAATAAGGCGGCTCGAAAGAGTCGTCTTTTAAATTTTATGTTGGAAACCATAAATGAACCTGTGAACGTGATTGCGAAATTTATGGGGAATAAGACCATCCCTATCAAGCTTCTTTGGCATGATCGCGAAATTCTCATCACCAAAGTCAACCTGACTTGGTCGCGCTGGGAAGGCAGAGTCAAGTTTTATTTTTTTGCTGTGTCTGACGGCGTGAATTATTTTAAATTACAGTTTAACTCTGAAGCGCTATCTTGGACATTGCTTGAGAGTTACTCGGAATAGTTAAAAGGTTAGAAGGTTAAAAAGTTAAAAAGTAAAATTAAAAGAAAGGACAGCATGTCTAAATTTAATTCGATCGAAGAGATCAAAGTTTGGCAGGAGGGGGTGGGTTTGGTTTTATTAGTTTATGCTTTTATTCGAAACAATAGAGAGTTCTCAAAAGATTTTGGTTTAAGGGATCAAGTTCAGAAGTGTGCGGTCTCTATCCCTTCTAATGTTGCAGAAGGATTCGAGCGAGAAACAAATCCAGAATTTATAAGATTTTTATATATCGCCAAAGGTTCTTGCGGAGAGCTAAGGACTCAGATTTATATCGCTTATAAGTTGGGGTATATTTTAGAAAAAGATTTTAGCGCAATTCATGAAAAATGTATCCAAGTTTCCAGAATGCTTATGAAGTTAATTAGAACCTTAAAACCTTGAAACTTTCTAACTTTCAAACAACTCAAGGGGTTATGCCTAGGATTATGCTTGTGGATATGAATTCGTTTTTTGCTTCTGTCGAGCAGCAGGCAAATCCTTTTTTACGTGGCAAGCCTCTAGGTGTGTCGCCATCTTCTCATCCCACTAGTTGTCTCATCGGCACTTCGAGAGAAGCGAAAGCCCTGGGCATTAAAAACGGCATTTCTCTGGCTCACGCAAGGAAAATTTGTCCGCAGATCATAGCCATTAAGTCCGAGCCAGAAAAATATCGAGAAGTCAGCCGCCAGGTAGTGAAGATTTTTTCAGATTACACGGACCGGATCGAGGTTTATAGTGTCGACGAAGCTTTTTTGGATTTGAGTTGTTCCTCCCCTAGAATAGGGGAGGTTACCCGCCCGACGCCGTCAGGCGGGCGGGGGAGGGGTAGAACCCATGATCTACCACCCCCGACCCCTCCTATTCTAGGAGGGGAGAAACTGCAAAACCCTCTCTTAATCGCCTCTGAGATAAAACAGAGAATAAAGCAGGAAGTCGGGGAGTGGCTGACTTGCTCAGTGGGCATTGCCCAGAATAAATTTTTATGCAAACTCGCTGCGGACATGCAGAAGCCAGATGGACTTTCGATTTTATGGCGTGACCAGCTGCCAGAAATTTACAAGCACAAAAAGCTTGAAGATCTGTGGGGGATTAATCGCGGCTGGAAAAAAAGATTGGAAAAGCTTGGGATTATTTCGCCCTTGCAGCTGCTTAGTTATCCCGTTGAAAACTTGATTGCCTTGTTTGGCAAGCCAGGATATTGGATTTGGCAGCGGGTGAATGGATTAGAGGAAGATAAAATTAAACGCAACCCTGAACTTGTTTCAGGGTCTAAAGATATAGATCCCGAAATAAATTCGGGATTGCGTGAGGATTCTCCCAAGTCCTTTGGTCACTCTTGGGTTCTTAATTTTCGTACTACTGACAAAGCTCAGCTCAAGATTGCCATTCTGCGATTAGCGGAGAAAGCAGCTAGACGTATGCGACGAGAGGGATTTGTCGCTTCTGGTATGTATTTATCGATCACGTTAGTGGATAATAGTTACTATCACAAGTCTAAAAAACTATCTTTTCGAATCGAAACTGGGTTGGAGCTTTATGAGCAGGCTATGAAGATGTGGAGAGATTGGAAATTTACACAAGCTGTCATGCACATCGCAGTAGGATTCACATATTTGTCTTTGAAAGTCAAGCAACTCAGTTTGTTTTCTGACAAATTTTCAAATCTTACACCAACTTTAGATTATCTCAACGATAAATACGGCGAATTTGCGATTCGTTCAGGATTACTCACGAAAACTTCAGATTATGCACCAGATGCCATCGCTTTTGGCCGGTAGCTAGTAAGGTTTGCTGCTTGGCGGGCCATAGAACCATTGGACGAAATCGCCGGCTTTGAGGACATAATCCGCAGCGCCTTTGTCTGGGACAATTCCGTTTACCGCATATTGCCAGCCACTTGTGCCGACTGGAGCGTAGCCATCGATACTTGAGACAAATTGACCGAAACTAGTTTGCTTGGTGACGAAGAGCAGATTGATCTGAGAAGTAGCGTTGATCAGGACATCAAGCACTGTGCTCCCTGTAGCTGAGCTGTCAAAAATTTTATTACCTGGATAAGTGATCGTGGTATGAAAGCCAGCAGTGGCAGGAGTTTGATAAGGCGTTGGGTAGGGAGTCGCGTAAGGCGTCGCATATGGCGTGGGATAATCATAACTCGGAGTCGGATAATCATAAGGAGTTTCATATCCGTAAGGTGTTTGATAAGGGGTCGGGTATGAGTAGGGAGTCGCGTACGGCGTTTGATAGTCACTAACTGTATTTACAGGAAGCGTGTGGCCAGAAAGCGCGATGACTGCGTAAGTCGTGACAAGTAATGAACCAGAAGAGTCTGATGGTTTCCATTTGAAACTACCAGATGATGTTTGCAAACTATCTAGAAAGCTGGTTGCGTTGGACGGAATTGATTGACCAGCAGCGCGTAGTCCCCACATGACCCAAGCAGTGGAAGCGCCATCAGCAGCATCACCTGTAGTAAATCCATAGCCTCCAGTAGAAGATTCTTGAGAATTTTTTAGATAATCGATGGCAGAAGAGGGAGCGCCTCCGGTAATTGCCAATGCTGCCACGGCTGCAGCAGTTGTATTTGAATCCGAGCTTGTATTTGTTCCGAAGCCATAGCCACCATCTGAATTTTGCTGCGACAGAACGAAAAATCGAGATTTGGAAACCACATCATCTGATATTCCAGCCGATTTAAGGGCGAGAATCCCGAAAATATCGTCGTTGACGAGAGTCGCATTGCCAATTTGATTGCCATCAAACATGCTTTCGAGCTTGGTGACAAAATTTTCTGAGCCAATTGTCGCAGGATTGGCACCAGTTGCCGTGATGGCTAGAATTCGTTTTTCATAGTCAGTGGCAACACTTGAATTGATGGGTGTGGCTAAGAAAGACGA
>CAYOPE010000022.1:0-13332 GCA_964405805.1 uncultured Candidatus Saccharibacteria bacterium
CCGGAAGATTTTATGCCATGGATAGCGCTGAGCACTGGAATCTGACAGAACAAACTTATCGCGCTATGGTTTTTGGCGAAGGGCCGAAAGTCGGCTCTGCTCAGGCTGCGATCGAAGACAATTATAACCAGCATATTTATGATGAAATGGTGCCACCGACTGTAATCGTGCAAGATAATGGTAAACCAGTGGTAATCGAGGACGGCGATGCAGTGATTCATTTCAATTTTAGACCTGACCGAGCGCTCCAGATCGTGCGCGCACTAACTGAGCCGAACTTCGACAAATTCAAGCAAACAGCAAAAACTTTTAAAAATTTATTCGTTGTGACCATGACTGAGTTTGCGAAAGATTTACCAGTGACCATCGCTTTTCCACCTCAGGAAGTAGTAAATGGTATGGCAGAAATTAACAGCAAGACGGGTTTGCGACAATTTCCCATCGCAGAATCAGAAAAATACGCGCACATTTCTGTATTTTTTAATGGCGGTGTCATAAACCCTTTTCCAGGAGAAGATCGACAGATTATAACTTCGCCCGCATCGAATTATCAAAATTACGTAGACGTACCTGAGATGTCAGCTGCGAAGGTCACAGAAACTTTATTGTCGAAATTTTCAGAAAATTATTCTTTTTTTCTCGTCAATTTTGCAAACCCAGATATGGTCGGCCACACCGGTGACATGAAAGCTTCGATTCAAGCTATAAAATTTGTAAACCAATGCATAAAAAAAATTTATGAGGCTTGCCTAGAGCAAGATATTTGCTTGGTCATCACAGCAGATCACGGAAACATCGAAGAGCTTTTGGATATCCGTTCTGGTGGAATTGACAAAGAACACTCCACCAACCCCGTCCCATTTATTTTAGTCGCAAACCAGTTCAAGCGTCGTCACGCGAAGGAAACAGGACTTTCAGGACTTGCTGGCCTCGTACCAGTGGGTGTACTGTCAGATGTAGCCCCTACCATGCTAGAATTAATGGGGATTCCGACACCGAGTGAGATGACAGGAGTCAGTCTACTGCCTCAACTTATTAAACAAGCAGAAAGTTAAAATGGCGAAAATTTTAGTAGTTGACGATGATCTTGAGCAGAGAGATTTATATTTACAGCTTTTTCGAGATGCTGATTTCGAAGTTGATGCGGCAAGTGATGGGCAGGAAGCCTGGGAAAAAATTCATAAATCACCTCCCGATCTGGTGTTTACAGGAATTATCATGCCGCGGATGACCGGCTTTCAGTTGATTGATAAGCTACGCAGTAATCAAACTACTGTGCTTATGCCAGTGATTATGTTTTCACATTTGGGTCGCGACGAAGATCGAAAAAAAGCCGCGAATTTATCCGGGGTTGAATTTATGATAAAAGGATATGATGGTCCTGGTAAGATTTTAAAGACTGCGAAAGAATTAATTTCTCCGCAGAATGCCCCGAATCCTAAATTTAACCCTGACGAGGACATCCGAATACCCAGAACGATGATATAGAGCATGAAAAAACAGTGGATTACAAAAAAAATAGAAACTGAAACACAATCTCTGCCGGAATATCCGGCTTTGATTTTAAAATTGCTCGCTCTGCGTGGGATTACGGAGGAAGAAAAGATCAGAGAATTTCTTGAGCCTGATTATCTGAAGCTTCACGACCCTTTTTTGTTTAAAGATATGCAGAAAGCTGTCGAACGAATTAGAACTGCTATCGCGAAAAATGAAAAAATTACTGTTTACGCTGACTATGATGCTGATGCGATCACGGCTTGTACTGTTCTCTATCTGACTTTGAGAAAACTTGGTGCCACAGTTGACGTTTACATCCCTGATCGATTTTCTGAAGGCTATGGGTTAAACTCAGAAGCGATTAAATCCATTTGTGGCAAAAGTAATTTGATCATCACAGTCGACTGCGGCATCAACGCAGTTGAAGAAGCTTTGATCTGTAGGTCCTCGGGAGTTGACTTGATCATCACCGACCATCACGAAGTGGTGGGTGAGTTGCCCGAAGCTCATGCTATCATTAATCCGAAAAATCCTCACGACAGCTACCCCTTTGCTTATTTGACCGGCGTGGGCGTGGCGTTTAAATTGGTTCAAGCGCTGGATCTAAACGGCTGGGAAAAATGGCTTTTGGATTTAGTGGCACTTGGTACAGTGGCTGACTGTCAGAGTTTGAGTGGCGAAAATCGGATTTTAGTTAGCTTTGGACTAAAGGTTTTGCCAAAAACCAAATGGGCAGGCATGAAAGCTTTACTTGCTTCAGCTGCCTTGAAGTCAGAAAAATTTGACGCGTTTACTCTAGGATTTATTTTGGCGCCGAGAATCAATGCTGCCGGGCGCATTAAACACGCAGACATTGCTTTCAAGCTTTTGATTGCAGAGGATGCGAATGAAGCAGAAATTCTGGCCAAAGAACTGGACGAGCTGAATAAACACCGACAAATGCTTACAGAACAAATCACTAGTGAAGCCAAAGCGCAAGTTGAATTGATTTCTGACAAGAAAGTTTTGCTGGCAGTTGGCAGTGACTGGCCGAAAGGCGTAGTGGGACTGGTTGCCGGTCGGCTGGCTGAGGAATTTAACCGACCAGTCCTGGCACTGAGTATGTCCGATGGTCTGGCAGTAGGCTCTGGTCGCTCTGTGGCGAGCTTTGACCTGGTCTCAGCCCTTAACTTTGCCAAAGAAACTCTGATAAAATATGGAGGTCACACTCAAGCAGCAGGGTTTACACTGGCTGCAGACAATATTGGCGCGTTTCACCAGAAGTTACTTGTTTATGCTGAAAATATCAATTTGACAATCGAAGATCCGGTGTTAAGTATCGACGCTGAGGTGAGGCCAGAAGACATAACTTGGGAGAATTTAGAGTATTTGGAAAAGTTTGGACCGTTTGGATTTGGAAATCCGAAACCGAAACTGCTAGGTTTGAGGTTTGAGGTGCGAGGTTTGAGATTAGTCGGTGCGCAGAATCAGTATTTGAAGTTGCAAGTGCGATTTGGTGATCATAATTTGGAAGCTATTGCGTTTAACCAAGGATTTCTGGCCAGTACTTTGAAGATCGGCAGCGAGATTGATGCAGTATTCGAGCTAACCGCGAATGAGTGGAATGGAAACAAAGAAATGCAATTGAAGATTATTGATATTAGACCAGCATGAAAAAAATTATTACTTATTCAGACGGTGGGGCGAGGGGGAATCCGGGACCAGCAGCGATTGGTGCGGTTGTTTATGATGACAATGGAAAAGAATTAGCACGTATCAGCCAAGTGATTGGCGAGACCACAAACAACCAGGCTGAGTATCGAGCATTGATTGCAGCTTTGGAACAAGCACATGGATTGGGTGGCGATGAAATAGTTTGTCACCTAGATTCGGAGCTGGTTGTTCGTCAGCTGCAAGGTAAATACAAAGTCCGCGAGGAAAGCTTGAAAGAGCCCATGATGCAAGTCTTGCGACTAGTTCATAAATTTAAACAAGTACAATTTGTGCATGTGCCTAGAGAAAAAAACAAGCTCGCGGACCAGCTAGTGAACGAAGCGCTGGACAATTTGACATAGCTACCGTTTGGGTATATATTGAGCTCAAACACAGCAAGACCAACACAAAGCCTCGGAGAAGACGCTTCTAAGTATCCTTTTTAAGGCTTTTATGCGAAAAATCGGTCATCCTAATTCGAGTTCATTTTTTCAGCTTTTATTTCGAAGGCCAGGTATAATTTTACCTGGTTTTTTTGTTGCAATTTTGCTCGTCGTTCAACCATTGGCCCCTGCTATGGCGCTGGCTGATAGTGAGCATGGTTCAGAAAGATCTGCAGAAGTGAGGCAGGATAGTCCGGATCACGGTTCAGATAAGCAAACTAGTGAACAGGATAATAAAGCTGATAAACCCGCAAATGACAAGCCGGTTGACTCTGGTAATTCAGATAATTCTGATAAATCAGCGCCAGTAGTGGATGCGCCAGACAGCGGCCAGGCTCAGCCAGATAAAAATAATTCTAAACCAGACAAAGGTCCTGCTGCCACCACTTCAGCGCTTACGACTGATCCGAATAGTCCCGCCACCAGCCAGCCGACCAAAACAATTCTGCCCAAAATGGATTCGACTAGCGGCGGACTGACTTACAATTATCCGATTGCTGTGCCGCCAGGTATACCAAGTGCGACTCCGAGTCTCGCGCTCAATTATAATTCCCAAAAAATCGATAATACTTCTGTCATCGGCTTGTGGTGGGAGCCCTCGATCCCAGACATCGTCGGAAGAAATACGCACGGCATAGACCAGCTCTACACACGTGATGAATACACCAGCTCTGAAGACGGGGATCTGGTACTGACTCAAACTTCTGGCTCGGTGCTGACTTTTTATCCAGAATCCCAGGACGCTAGCTTTTCCCAGTATCAGCTGGATAAGTCTACGAACACTTGGAAACTCAGTACGAAAAGTGGCACAGTGCTGACCTTTGGCGACACTACAGCTAGTCGCGAAGACGACGCGGCTAACCTTTCGCATATTTACCGATGGATGCTTTCAACGCTGGTGGATGCAAATGGCAACACTATTACTTACACCTACACCAAAGATCAAGGCAGAATTTATCCTGCCAATATTCATTATGCGATTTTTGACATCAGCTTCGTGACTGAGTCAGTGCCAGTGGCAAGTACGAATTTAAGCTATGGGTTTTCCGTCGCAATCCAAAAAAGAATAAAAGAAATTGATGTCAAAACCAACAGCCAGTTATCCAAATCTTATGTGCTCAATTTTTCTTCTGACGCGTTGACCTCGAGATCACTACTCTCGGCGATTAGCCCAAGTGGTATCAGCGGCAGCAATACCACCACGCTACCATCTACAGTTTTTTCTTACAGTGGGAACAATACAACGACGCCATGGATTTACAGTTCGAACTTTACCATTCCAACTGACACCACTATTCGACTAGATATTTATGGCGGCACTGTATTTGTGGATGTAAACGGTGACGGTTTGACTGACATTTTGTCTTCTTGGAATGGACCCAATGATACTATAAATCAGAGCGCTTATCTGCAAAATGCCAATGGCACTTGGACACTTTCAGCAGCTTATCAGCCGCCTGCTGGCTATACATTTGCTGGTTACTCGCCTAGCCTTGTTAACAACAATGTTTTTTTCTTGGATCTGAATGGCGATGGCTTGGTTGACATGTTTAATACCCACTATTCTTACTCGGTCCCAGTCAATACGATTTACTTAAATACAGGCAATGGTTGGGCAGCGGGCTATGCTTTGCCTGCTGTGGGTTTGAGTTGGAACGGAGTTACGACTGTGGCTTTTGCGGACTTTAACGGTGATGGCTTGGTTGATATTTACGCCTCAGCTTACAGCACGGGCTATCCGGAAAGCAGTCATGGCAACGAATTATTTCTAAACAATGGCGATGGCACTTGGACTGATGCTATAGCAACCTTGGGCTGGCCTGTGCCGCCAGTAGTCTCAACTACACCGATGTCTCGGTTTGTGGATCTCAATGGCGACGGCATTACGGATATTATAAATTTGAAGCAAGCCTGGATCGGGGATGGTAAGGGCGGATTTACACCTAGTGCCGGATATACTTTCCCAAGTACGGCGTTTTATCTTTGCTCCACGTGTGTGCCTTATGATGACAATCAGGGCATTACAATCTTTGATGTAAACAACGACGGTTTGCCAGACATGATGCAGCACATGGATGTCTCACCCACGCGGACTTCCAATGGTCTTCACAATGTCACGTATCTGAATACTGGCTCTGGCTGGGTGCAAAACAATAATTATAATATCCATCCGAATCTGAGCGACGGTCATACTCCTACCAACACTAAGGTATTTGAAATCAATTCCGATGGCGTGCCAGATATTTTTTACAGTGGATCATCTTATTTGAGCAATTCCAATAAAGTGGACATGCTGACTTCCATCACTTTTCCTTTTGGCGGCAGAGCAGACATAGCTTACAAACCAGCTGGTCAGTATAAAGACAATTCAGGAAACTTACTCAATCCGAAGCTGCCTTATGTTATTCAAACCGTGAATACAATTACGACTACTGACCCTGTGAACAATGTTTTTGGCACAGATAGTTATAGCTATGGCGACGGCACTTTTTACTTCAACGCCAGTAATCCTTTTACCAGGAAATTTGCTGGGTTCGGTACAGTAATCAAGGCTGATGATAATAGTTATCTTACCAAAACTTATTTTTATAAAGATGATTATTGGAAGTTTGGTAAGGCGTATCGCGTGGAATATTGTGATAACAACTCGATTTTTTATGCAGTCACTATGAACCAGTGGGATAGTGTGGATCTGGGTAGTGGCAGGAAGTTTGTTAAACTCAGCCAAACTCTCAATCAAACTTATGATAGCCAAGCTAGTCATCGCGACACAGCCACCACGTATGTTTATGACAATACCAATGGCAACCTCCTGACCCAAACTAATTTTGGTGAAGTCGCAGGTACTAGCTCTGGCACTTTCACAGACATAGGTACTGATGAGTCAGTGACTAGTTATACTTATGCGACACAGTCAAGCTCAAACAAATTCCAGGTCTCTGATGAAAATACAGTGGATCAACTAGGCGCGAAAGTCCGAGAAGCCAGGTATTATTATGACGCGTTAGCATTAGGGTTGCTTACGAACGGCAATCAGACTAAAGTTGAAAATTGGAAAAGCGGAACTGCTTACATCAATAGTCAAAAAACATACAACAGTATGGGCTTAGTGACTTCTGCGACTGACCCGCGAGGAAAAGTTACACTTTATACATATGATCCGTACAGTTTGTATCCGGCAAAGGTCACTGATCCGCTGAGTCATGCGACGAACTTTACGTTTGATTATCCGAGCGGCCAAGTGGCCAGTAAAACTGACGCCAATGGCTCAGTGTGGAGTACGACCTTCGATGGTTTCGGTCGTATTCTCCAAGAAAATATTCCAGATCCAGCAGGAAGTGGAAGCTCTGTCGCGAAAACAACTTACGCTTATGTCGATACTCCGAGCGCTGTCAGTGTACACAAAACAGATTATCTCGATAGTTTAAATTCAGCTGAGACTTATCAGTACTTCGACGGCTTGGGCCGACTGATCCAAGAGCGAAAAGAAGCAGAAATTGCCGGAAACTTTAATGTCCGCGATTTGATCTATAATAAGCGCGGTTTGCTCTGGCAAGAATCTTTGAGTTATACAGGATCAGGAGTTGGAAGAACCTCTGCAACTTCAAATAGTAATTTGTACACCATCTACTTGTATGATCCGATTCGAAGGGTTTCGTCAGTCATCAATGCAGTAGGGACTACGAGCTTTGCATACAATCTGTGGCAGACGACTGTGACTGATGCTAATGGTAAATCGAAAAGTTTTTACAAAGATGCTTATGGCAACTTGGCTCGAGTCGATGAGATAAATTCTGGTGCGACTTTCATCACGACTTATAATTGGAATCTCAATAACAAATTGGCCTCTGTGACTGACGCTTCAGGCAATGTCAGAAGCTTTAGTTATGATGGTCTCGGCCGCCGATTGACGGCACAGGACCTACATGCTCCTGCTGATACGACTTTCGGCACTTGGACATATACCTATGATGACGCTGGTAATATGACGCAGTCCGTAAGTCCGTTGGCTCAGACAGTCAACTATGTCTATGACGCAGTCAATCGAGCGACGAGTGAGGATTATACTGGCACAACTGGCACTGATGTCTCGTATACTTATGATTCGTGTTTGAAAGGAATTGGCAGGCTTTGCTCTTCTACTTTCGCAGGCGGTGCGGGAAATTCTTATACTTATGACGCAGTCGGTAACATAGCCTCAGATCAGGAAACTATCAATTCAAATGTTTATCTGACTTCATACACATTTGATCGGCAGGGAAATACGCTGACAATTACAAGTCCTGACAACGCCGTCGTCAGATACACCTTTAACACCGCAGGCTTGCTCGAGAAAATTGATCGCAAAGAAAGTAGCGGATCTTTAACTGATGTAGTTTCAAATTTTGATTATAGTCCTTTGGATCAAGTGGCGACACAAGTCTATTCCAATGGCGCGGTGACTACGAACACTTATGATGCGGCAAATTTGTACCGACTGACAAACAAGACTACTACTGTGGGCGCGACTACTCCACAAAATCTGACTTACACTTATGACAGTGTCGGCAACATCACAAAAATAGTTGACGCTTCGAGCACAGCGAGTGCGAAAACCGCAAATTATGTTTATGATGATTTGTACCGATTAGTCACTGCCAATATTACTTTTGTTCCCACTGGTCAGACTCAGTACAAACACGTTTTCACGTATGATCCTGTTGGCAATATTTTGACAGGACCTGCGGGCAGCTATCTTTATCAGGGCAATACGGGCACTCTGAAAGCCAATCCGCATGCTGCGACTTCGATCAATGGCGCGACCTATGCTTACGATGCCAATGGCAACCTGACTGGTAATGGCACCATGACGAATACTTGGAATTATCGAAACCAGTTGACTCAGTCAGTGGTGGGAACCACGACCAGTACTGACTACTATGATGCTGCGGGTAACCGGGCCAGGTATCAGGTGGGCACTGCCAACACTTATTATCCAAATAAATACTACAACACGAATGGCACCAAGCAGACTAAGCAAATTTTCGCCGGCAAGCAGCTTGTGGCCACCGTGGAAACCGTAGGCACTACTGTGACGCCATACTATAATTTTGTGGATCAGCTGGGATCTGTCACTGCTGCTACTGATGCGACTGGCGCTATTTCTGAAACTTTGGATTATTATCCATTTGGCAGTCAAAGAATTTCTTCTGGGTCATATACTGGTCAGCGTCAGTATATCGGTCAGATCTTTGACGCCAGTACGTCACTGGACTATCTAAACACGCGCTTCTATAAGTCTGATGTCGGCAGATTTATCAGTCAGGATCCAGTGTTCTGGGAAATCGGCCAGACCAAAGACGGTATGAGTGCTTTGAGCAACCCTCAATCGTTGAATAGTTATTCGTATGCAAACAACAACCCAATCGGCAGCAGCGATCCGGAGGGGAGAATGGTTGTGGTTGATGATGCTATCGCATTTGGTGTCGGCGGTGTCATAGGCGCTGGAATCGAAGCTATGGTTAGCTTATCTATGAATGAAAAAATTACTTGGGCCAAAGAAACCGGGGCATTTGTGGGCGGTGGAATTAGCGGAGTTGCAATCGCAAACGCTCCAGAAACTCTGGGTTTGTCTTTAACTCTTTTAAATGGTGGCATATCTGGTGGTATGAGTAATCTCGCTGAACAAAGAATTGCGGTATTAAATGGTGATCAAAAAGCATTTAGTCGAAAAGAGCTAGGATTATCTATTCCCATCGGTATGGGATTAAGTGTCATTGATAAATTTATACCAGACCTGAAGATTCCTGGCCTTTCATCTGGCCCTAGTAATTGGATAAGTAAGGATAAAGAGCTACTGACGAAAATAGCGAGCGGTCAAATCAAGAATAGACCGACTATGTCTTTCGTTAGGTCAGTAGTAGGCTCGCAGCTGCGTGAATCTGTGAAAAATATTATTGAAACAAAAATAGACCACGGGCTAAATGCTAGATTTAAAGACAAAAATTGACAAATTTTAACAAGAGAGTATAATTTAGTTACTCTTATGAATTGCAGAATTGCTTTATTCAACAACATAGTTCCACCACCATCACTTGTCCCGAAAGATAAGTGATTTGTGTTGGAAATTTTCGAACGCAATTTACTGACCCTTTCGGGTCAGTTTTTATTTTTGAGGAGGAATGACGTGAAACTGAATCAAGTCGCGGTGATCGGAGTGGGCAAGCTCGGAAATCTCATCGTTGGTCGCCTGATTTCTGAAGGCCTGTACGAGCCTTCGAGGATTTTTCTGACCAGAGGAGACAAGTCTCGCCTCGCTGAGCTAGAAACTCGCTTCCCGGGATGCCATGTCGTTTCGAGCATCCAGGAAGCAGCAGAAAGTGCAGAGCTATTGATCCTGGCTGTGAAGCCAGATCAGGTCGAGGATGTAAGCCGGCAGCTGCGAGTCGAACCAAATCAGCTGATTGTGTCTGTGGTGACGAAAAAGTCACTCAGTACGATTACTCGGCTATTTGGTACAGACCAGGTAGCGCGGTGCAACACAGGCATCATGCTGGCAGAAGGCCGAGCGCTGTCGTTCTGGCAGGGTAGCGCGCAGCTGACAGAAGCCAATCGACAGATTTGCCTCAGGCTGATTACGAGCTGGGGTGAAGAATTCGAGACGAAGAGTGAGAAGGAACTCGATATAGCCACCATCGCGTGCGGTTGTCTGCCTGCGTTTGAGATGTACTTCCATCAGGCACTGATCGACGGCCTGTCTAGCCTGGGATGGGAGAGTGAAGTGGCGCAGGAGATCGTGCCGAGTGTCGCGCGTGCTGCTCTTGAGCGAGCCGCTGCTCAGAATCTCTCACCAGCACAGCTCATCGCACAGGTCAAAACTGGTAAGGGTGTCACAGCTGCGACCCTAGACTGCTGGGATAGTCGTGAATTGGGCGCAATCGTGGCAGAAGGCATGCAGGCAGCGTGGAAGCGAATGGAGGAAATGTAAGAAGAAAGGCCGGTCAGCAAGTTTGATCGGCCTTTATCTTATAGTGTATTGCTTGATGTCAGTGTCTGAGATGACGGAAAGAGTTTTGCCAGCTTCATCTAGGGCAAAATTTTTGGCCGCATCAGAGATCGTGTAGATATTTCTATGATCCCGGCCTTCGACTTCGATAGCTTTGATTTTGCCTTCGTTCTGGTAGAAGATATAGCCTGTGGTCCAGTTCAGCACAGGGTTACCGATTGGTGTCGAGCTGCGTAGAATCAGTTCAGAATTTTTGCTAGCAGGGTTGTAAATCAGGATTTCATTGTTGTTTGAAAAAAGTAGCTGTTGGCTGGCCGCATCCCAGGTGGCAGCAATCACATTGTCATAAATTTTTTCAAAAGTATCATTGAGTACGTAAAGTTTGTTATCTAAAATCAGATAAACTTGATTATTGGAACGAATTACTTCAGCGGTTTTCGCCAGTGGCACGGTTTGGCTGATAATATCCGTTGTATTCGTGGATTTTTTATATCTTTTCAAAAGATTTTTTTGCACAGTCCAGACCTCGTCGGGATTTGGATTATTTTCAGGCTTGATCGTGCTGAGCTGATTTAGATTTAGAGTATTTCCGAGTGTTGGGTTTTTTAAAAACAAAAAGATCGCGTCCCTGTTCTCATTAGCCCAAGTTACTAGCTGTGGACGAATCGTCAAGCGTTTCGTCCAGGACTGATAGCCATCTTTTTCTATTCGGACATTGAAGTCACCTGGAATCACGAAGCGAATATTGCTCGGAGTAGTGTTGGCTTTCAGCTCATCGTTTAGATACACAAGTGCTTTTGTAGGCTGTGTATGCACGACTAGAGCGCCAGTTTTGGTGATGTGACCAGTCTTCCAATCAATAATAAATCCTCTGGCGTAGAAAACCAGAAAAGGGGTAGCGATGAGAAACAATATGATGCCGATTCCAATTAAAGAAAATCTTGCAGTAAGTCTCATGTCTGTTAGTTATTTTATCTCAAAATCTAAGCATTTTCAAGCCTTCTGAATTTTGCTAAAATAACCAAGCTATGGTGGATATAAAAGAGCGATACAATCTAGCGGATTTGACCACGTTTAAAATCGGCGGGCTGGCTGATTATTTTGCGATGGTTAGCTCTGTAGCTGAGCTGAAAGAAGCTTTGAATTTTGCTCATGAGAAAAAGTTGCCAGTTCAGATTCTTGGTGGCGGTAGTAATGTTTTGATTAGTGATGCAGGATTTCGCGGACTAGTTATCCAGAATGCGATTAAAGATTTACAAATTGAAGATACAGGCTACGTCGCAGCAGGAGCTGGAGAAAATTGGGATGATGTCGTGGCTCGGGCAGTAGAAAGAAATTTGGCCGGCATTGAGTGCTTGTCCGGAGTGCCTGGAACTGTGGGAGGAGCGTTGGTTCAGAATATCGGGGCTTATGGCCAGTCTCTCTCAGATATTGCGCTCGAAGCGTTAGTCACAGAAATCGCTACTGGTAAGGAGCTTATATTTAGTGCTTCTGAATGCAAGTTTAGTTATCGCAATAGTTTTTTTAAGGCCAACCCGAACAAATATGTCGTTACCGAAGTCCGGCTGATGCTCAAGCCAGGAGCGAAGCCAAACATTTCTTATCCGGATGTGAAAAAAGAATTAGAAAACAACCCGAATCCAAGCTTAACCGATGTTCGAAAAGCGATCATAAAAATTCGAGCAGCCAAAGGCTATTTGATTATGTCAGGCTTTCAGAGTTACAATACTGCTGGGTCTTTTTTTAAAAATCCGATTGTTGATTCGCAAGTATTTGAAAGATTGAAGCCGATTTTGGGTGATGTTAGCGTGAATCGGTATTGGCAAGTCGGAAATGAATACAAGATTGCCGCCGCGTTTCTGATGCAAGAAGCCGGGTTTGGCAAAGGTTTTCGTCAGGGCAATGTCGGCATTTCTCCAAAGCATTCACTTTCTGTTGTAAATTTCGGCAATGCTAAAGCCTTAGAAGTCAAATTTTTTTCAGAAAAAATTAAGCAAACGGTCTTAGAAAAGTTTAGTGTAAAATTAGAAGAAGAAATTTTATATGTCTAAATTTATTATTCAGGGCGGGAAAAAATTAGCAGGAGAAATCAAAGTCGCAGGTTCGAAAAACGCTTTGTTTCCACTTTTAGCAGCCGCGCTCCTGACAGAAGAAGGCTGTAGATTTACTAATGTCCCAGAGATCAAAGACCGCGAAGTCATGATCGAACTTCTGAAAGATCTGGGCGTGTCAGTGGAAGTTTCAGGCAGCACGGTCGTGGTCAATGCCAAAAATTTAGCAAAAAGTGAACTGAAAGAAGAGCTGACCAGTAAGCTGCGCGGATCTGTGGTCTTGCTCGGCGCTTTGCTAGCTCGCAGTGGAAAAGCCAAAATGAATTTTCCGGGCGGTGATGTGATTGGTAAGCGACCAGTGGATGCGCATTTGGCAGTTTTTAGAGCATTTGGAGCTTCAGTTGCATTTGATAAATCAATCGATTTAGCTGCCAGTAAACTCACCGGTGCTAAAGTTGTTCTCGAAGAATCATCTGTCACTGCTACTGAAAATGCCATCCTGGTTGCCACTCGTGCCACTGGCCAAACCCAGATCAAACTGGCGGCTATGGAGCCGCACGTGCAGCAGCTTTGCGAATTTTTAAATTTGATGGGCGCAAAAATTTCTGGAATCGGTAGGACCACGTTTGCGATTGAGTGAGTGCAGCAGCTGCATTGGGTTGAA
>CAYOPE010000023.1:0-13164 GCA_964405805.1 uncultured Candidatus Saccharibacteria bacterium
ATCTGGGTGACGAGATCACGAGCTGACAGACGATTAGTTGTGACTTCTTTCGCCAGGCGCTTCTGCTCCCCTTCTTCCACCACGGAAGCAATCGGATCGATGTGCGACAAGGGCAACTTCCCTTTCGCAATCATATCCTGAAGCTCGGATGGAACACTGAGAAGCTTCATCCTCTTACGCACAAGGCTTTCGCTGCAGCCGATTCGTTTTGCAACCTCCTGAATCGACATGCCGTAATCCTTGATGAGCTTGAGGAACGCCCAGGCGTCTTCGAACGGCGTCAAGTTCTGCCGCTGAAGGTTTTCGACGAGCGCCATCGTGATGGCTTCTTTGTCTTCGATCTTGCCGATGACGCAAGCAGTGATCGTCTTCTCCTTCGCGCGCTTGGCCACCTTGAATCGCCGAGAACCGATGATCAGTTCGAACTTCGGACCCTTCGGCTGCACGACGATCGGTTGCAGAAGGCCTTGCTCGGTCATCGACTGATCGAGCTCGATGAGCTTCTCCTCGTCGTAGTGCTTGCGTACCTTGAAGTCCATTTCCACGATCGAACCAATTGGTATATCCCGAAAGTGATTCGAGACTGCTAGACTCGCTCTACTCATGTCGTTACTCCTTGATCACTTGGCGAGTTGCCGAACTCGCGTTCTGATTCTGTTGACGTCGGTTGTGTTGAGTTTCCGCACCCAGGCTTTGGTTGACCAAATCCGACAATGCTTACGGTAATCGATACCGCACGCATCAATGGTTTGACTCCAACTACCGAAGTGCTTAAGTGCCGCCTGGAAAAGTCCAGCCCGAGAAAGACGGATAGATTTGGAGCTCAAACGTACTCCCGCTCTCTCAAGTCGAAGGATCTGGCGTACCACCCTTTTTCGAGTCCACCAGTTTACTTTCCCTAGTCTGATTTCAGCGTAGCTAAGCCGGGCGGATATAATTGCATTCCGCCAAGTTCCGAAAAGCTTTCGCCCCGCTGAATGCACTTTCCACAACTCACCTCGCAAGGAGGCAGTGTTGAGCGGCAGCCCTTGTCTGTGATGAGACAGGATCGCAGCCTTAACCATCTCTTTGCTCCAGATTCGTCGTGGATCAGGTAATTTACGCGGATTAAACCCTGCAAATCGCAAAGCCTTTGCCCAACCTCTCTTCCCGAATATCCGTTTAGCGGCTGAGCGCAGACCAGAATCTTCACGATTTATTACCACGTAATTGATGGAGAGACCTTTTCTATTTCTTTCCTGAATCGCCAGTGCGATCGTGGTCTTGCTCCATGTTCGAAACGGCCTGACTTTCCGAATCGCCGAATAATCGAACCCGGCGTCCGCCACTGCCTGACGCCAACCACCAAACTGTTTAAGAGCAGCCTGGTAGAGCGTCTGAGCATGCAGCTGAATAAAATTCGAGTTTATCGGTTTTCCGGAGTTCTGTCGTTTTTTGATGGCTGCAAGAATCTTACTCTCGCTCCATACCCTTTTCTGCCGTCTCCAGCTGGGATCGACACGAACCTCTTCGTATCTGATACCTGCTGACTCGACAGCTTGCTTCCACCCTCCAAACCACTTATACGCCGCGAAGTACAGTTTGCGGCGATGTTTCTGAATGTAGTTAGAGTTTAGCTTGCCGCCTCGTTGGCGGGTCTGCTGAATGGAAGCGATGACGATTTGCCTATTCCATCGTCTCGCCATGCGCCCCTCCCGAGACTATCTTCTCCGAAATTCGATTTCGGAAGAGATGTCCCGATCTCTCAGCAAACTAAAAGGCAGGTTCGAGGTCAAGTCCTTGGTGTCGTTGAGAACCTTCAGCGCCACTGATCGTTCTGCTTCCTTCCGACTTCGTCCTTCACTTTGCCCCAGTTCGATCCCAGCGATGGTGAGCTTCACGGTATAAGTTCTATCGTGTGGCACACCGCCGACTGAAACCAATTCGTAGACTGGCGGCTTGTGAAAGATGTCCTGAGCCAAACCGATCAACCAGCTCTTCGGATCGAATTCCCTGTTTCCCGTCACCACCTTCTCGATGTCGAACAACAGGTGGGACTTGAACAGATGCTGGATGTGCAGCCATGCACCGCCACCATCAATGAACATCGCCCCGGCCAGTGCCTCAAAGACACAAGCCAGCACGTAGTCATCATCGCGGAAGTGCTGTGCTTTTCTCGTGAATATGACATAGGAACCCAGCCGAAGCCGACGAGCGGCATCCGACAGTCTCCGATTGTTCACGAGTTGGCTTCTGTAATTGGTCAGCGCACCTTCCTGCGCGTCTGGAAAACGCGCAAAAAGTTCTTCGGACGCTAGAAGCTCGATCACGGCGTCACCAACGAATTCGAGTCGCTGGTAACTCTGTGTTCCTCGCGGCGCGTTCACCAAACACGAGGGGTGAACAAACGCCTGTTGGAGGAGCTTCCTGTCCTTGAACTGGTATCCAATGCGATCGCACAAACTCTGCCAAACGCGCTCATTTTCCATCAGAACCTCACTTTGAAAACCTGTCCTCCTACTTCCAAATCTATGTGCAATCAAAGCCCAAAAATGAGCCTTGATTAAATATTTTACAATAGATAAAGTTTCAGAGCAACCACTAATTATGTTATAATAAATAAGCAAAAATATGACACGAACACTTATCAAAGACACCATCAATAAAGTTGGCGAAACGGTCCTTATTAAAGGCTGGGTACATATCAGACGCGATCACGGCAAACTGATCTTCCTAGACATCCGCGACCGAAGCGGCCTGGTTCAGGTCGTGGTAAATCCGAAAGTCTCTGAAGAAGCGCATAGAATAGCTTCTGAGCTTCGAAGTGAATTTGTCATCGAACTGGAAGGCAAAGTCAAAGAACGCGATGCCAAGCAAGTCAACGTTGATCTTGAAACTGGTAAAATTGAGCTCGAAGCGACTAAACTTACAATTCTCAGCAGAGCCAAAGGTCTGCCTTTCGAAGTCAATGACGACACGAAAAAGGTAAACGAAGAAATTCGCATGAAATATCGCTACCTCGACCTAAGAAGCCAGCGCATGGCGAAAAATTTGCGTCTGCGAGCAAAAGTAGCGACCATGGTCCGCGATTATCTAAACAAAGAAGGCTTTATCGAAGTCGAAACTCCACTACTGACGAAAACTTCACCTGAAGGCGCTCGAGATTTTCTCGTGCCATCACGACTCCAACCCGGCAAATTCTACGCCTTGCCTCAGGCACCGCAGCAGTACAAACAATTGCTCATGATCGCGGGCATTGAACGTTATTATCAACTCGCGCGCGCCTTACGAGATGAAGATTTGCGCGGTGACCGACAGCTCGAGCACACTCAGATCGATCTTGAAATGTCTTTTGTAAAAGAGCGAGATGTGCTGGATGTAGTAGAAGGAATGTACACGCAGATCGCCGAGGCCTTGGGCAAAAAAATCTATAAAAAACCTTTCCCGGTTTTTACTCATGAAGAAGCCATGAAAAAATTTGGTGCAGATAAGTTTGACCTCAGACCTGAAAACGAACGAGACCCTGATACCTTGGCCTTTGCCTGGGTTGTGGACTTTCCTGTTTTCGAAAAAGATGATGAAGGTAAACTTACTTTTGCCCATAATCCTTTTTCAGCACCAAGACCAGAGCATGTCGAAAAACTTCTGAAAGGCGAAGATCTCGAGTCACTACGCGCACAGCAATACGATTTGGTCTGCAACGGATTTGAGCTGGCCTCAGGCGGAGTCCGAATCTCAGATCCGAAAGTCCAGAGAAAAGTCTTTGAGATCATGGGACTGTCTGCTGAAGTCGCGGAAGAGCGATTTGGTCATCTGGTCAATGCATACGAATACGGCGCCCCGCCACACGCTGGCATGGCACCGGGCTTTGATCGCCTGATCATGCTTCTGGCCCATGAAGATAATATTCGCGAAGTCATTGCTTTTCCTGTAAATTCTTCTGGCCAAACTTCAGTCATGGACGCGCCATCTGCAGCCACAGACAAGCAGCTAAAAGAATTGCATATCAAAGTGGATCTCCCTAAAGAAAAGTCTAAATAGCATCCATCCCGGACTTGATCCGGGATCTTAGTAAGATCCCCGCTTTCGCGGGGATGGTTAAGCGCTTATGCTAAAATCGCTCGAGAAGCATCTCAAAACAAACAAGATCAAATTTGAAGTCGTGGAGCATCGCAAAGTCTTCACTGCTTTTGATGCAGCAGCGACACAAGATCTGAAAACAACTGAGGTTGCCAAGGCTGTATTGCTGAAAGGTAAAAAATCTCTTTACTTGGCCGTTCTGCCCGCTGGCAGCAACTGCGACTTCAAAGCGCTCTCCAAGCTTGCCGAAGACAAGCTGTCCATGGCCAAAGAGTCTGACATAACTAAAAATCTAAAGACCAAAATTGGGCTTATCGCCCCTTTCGGTTCTCTCTACAAGCTGCCAGTTTTTCTCGACAAAAAACTTCTGAAAAATAAAAAAATCAATCTACCAGCAGGATCATATACAGAATCTGTGATCATGTCTATCAAAGATTATCAAAAACTCGAGCAACCAACCTTGGGAAACTTTTCCATCAAAAAATAATGCAAATAAAAACTGAGCAATTTGAAGGTCCGCTCGATCTCCTGCTTCAGCTGATCGAGGACCAAAGGCTTGATATCTCGACTCTGGCTCTGGCAAAAGTGACAGAGCAGTTTTTATCTTTTGTAAAAAATCTGCAAGAAAAGAATCCTATCAATCTCGCGGATTTCCTCGTGATCGCAGCCAAACTCCTAGTTATCAAATCCAAATCCCTGCTTCCCAACCTTGATCTTGGGATCGAGGAAGAAGAAGCAGCGTTTGACCTGACTCAACAGCTGTTGCTTTACAAAAAATACAAAGAAGTTGCCAAATATCTACGCAAACTCGATATGTATAGGCAGCAGTCCTGGACTCGCGATGTCGACTTTTTCGACAAAGTGACTTTCCTGCCAGATCCCGAGATTACCAAAGACTCACTGGCTCAAAACTTACGCAATTTAGCTTCCGAACTCAAAGATATAGTCAAACTGCCGCAACAAATCATGAAAGAAGTTGTGTCCATCTCTGAAAAAATTGCTCATATCCAGACATTAATCTCTGAAAAACTTGAAACTTCGCTATCTCAGCTACTCAAAGAAGCGAAAAGTAAAACTGAAGTCATTGTGACTTTTCTAGCTCTGCTCGAACTAACCAAACAACGCATTGTGGCTCTGGAACAATCAGAGCACTTTGCAGATATCATTATCAAAAAAACCGGACATGGACCGAGTCAAGCTTAAATCACAAATCCTCTCTATTCTCTTTGTAGCATCCAAGCCTGTGAGCATGAAAGAGCTCGGAGAGACTCTAGAAATTGAGGACGAAGAGCTCAAGTCAGTGATTGCTGAGCTTGTATCTGCCAATCAGACTTCAGGAATAATTTTACTTGCTCACAATAGCAAACTCCAACTGGCTTCCAACCCAGACAATTCTTCAGTGGTAAAAAAATTCCTGTCGCTCGAACTTCGCGAAAAACTTTCTGAAGCGGCACTGGAAACTCTTGCCATAATTCTCTACAAACAACCTGTGTCCAAAGCCGAGATCGAAAATATCCGCGGAGTGAATTCTCAGTACACCCTGCGCCAACTTCTGATTCGCGGCCTGATCGAAAAAATCCAGTCGCCATCCGACAAGCGCATGCAGCTTTATAAAACCACTCTCGAATTTATGCAGCACTTGGGAATCAAAGATATGAAAGATCTGCCAGACTTCGAGGAGCTGACTAAGTCAATTGAAATTCCGAGCGCAATCTAAACAAGTGCATGTTCGCCACTCGCTCAATCGCTGCGTCATGATAATCAGCTAAAATTTTTTTAACCCAGATTTCGAACTGTTTAAAAGCCCTTTTACTTTTAACTTGCGAGGCTTTATATGCGATTTCGTAAACAACTAATACATTTTTTATTGACATAAGTTTATATTTATTTCTTAATAAATTTTACAAACTTTTTCGTATCTACTTATACGATAATACCAGGGGTGTGTTACTGTCAACCCTCTTTTCTTTTTCGCCTATTTACTTAAGCAAATCCTTGGCAGCAGCCCACATGCCCCAATCCCCGTTTTTCTTGGCCATCCAGTACCACCACTCCACTCCCCACAGATAGTTATCCTCAAAACCTGCTTTCCTGGCGTATTCAATATTTTGCGCAAAAACTTTTGGATTCATAAGCGTTTTTTGCTCATCTAACGGGCTGTTTTGATAGCCATTTGTAAACCATGGTTCTGCCTGCAATTCGACTCCAATAGGAGGCGGGAGTTTCGTAAACATTTGGAGTAACCCTGCTTTTATATGAAAGAAAAACGGCGGCAGCGGAAATTTATAATATCCAAAATGCGGATTATGGACGACTCGATACATAGTCGACCCAAACAAATCAGGTCCAGTAGTGGCTACGGGTAACCATAATCCCAGCTCTCCGCTGTCCGTGACCATGACTGGACGCGAGTCAAGTGATTTTACCAGACTTATTTCTTGTTTGAGAAAATTTCGAGGTATGGTCGGACAGTTATCGCCAAATCTAAACAGCGGCTCATTTTCTACTTGCCAAATTTTTATTGCTGGAAAAGTTTTAAAATGATTGACTGAAGCCTGAAGCATTTGAAGCTCTGCTTGCTGCTGATCTGATTCGGAAAGAGTGTTTACCCACCCAGGCTCATGACACTCCGGCCAGCGCGGCAGTTTTTTTCCAATCGCTAAAATCACTTCTGCGTGATAATCCTCTGCTAACTTCAACATTTGATCCATTTCTGAAAAATCATATTCGTCGGACCTAGGTTCGATCTCATCCCAGTATGCCATCAAGCGAATTTTCTTTGGTCGCAGGTCTGAGAGCATGTCGAGGTACATTTGCTTGGGGTCAAATCCTAGTTCGCGAGCTCGAACCTGGGAAAAGTTCAGGCCCCAGACTTGCTTTTCTGCGGGTTGGAATTTTAAATTTACCAAAAACAAGCCTAAAGCGATAAGAATAATGGCCAGAACTTTTTGGGCAATAATTTTTCCAGAAGTTTCTTCTTTCAAAAGTTTAGGAAAATGCTTAGTAAAGATAAGGCCCAAAATCAGTAAAAATACAAATTGCACACCTTGAAGCGAACTAATAAGCGAAACACTGCCCAGTGAAATGGCATAATTTTGAAGCAATGTCCCGACAGATCCCAATGCAAAATTTCCTAAAAACACAAATTTACCTCGTTTAAGATCATTCCAGTGTGGCGAGAGGATCACTTTTCTGGTAGAAGGATGCAATAAAAAACTGGCAGCTCCTAAAAATAATCCGATTTTCGTCCAGATCAATCCTGAAATAAAATTCGTGTGATTGTAAGTATATTTAAGCAGTGCAAAAGATAATCCGAACAAAAAAGCTGCTATCACTGCATTTAATAAAGCCCTCGCTGTCCACTTGCCTGCAACTTTTTCAAAAGAAATCAGAACTGATCCAGACAATAGTAAGGCGTATGCGATAAACTGAGAAGAATTTAGTCGCTCATGAGCAAGCAAATATGCCAAAATTAAAATGAAGATTGGCTCTAGTCCTCCGATCATGGTCGAGACTCTCGAAGGATTGGATTGGTTGATTGCTCGATAAAAGAAAATTAATGCATAAACAAAACACATGCCGCCTAACAGAGCTAGAAGTAGAGTCTGCCAAGGCAGCCAATGTAAGCCAAGCGGGGCCAAGAGCAAAGCAATAGGGCTAAAAATTCCTATATAAAAAGCATACGCTACCGGATGATTTATATGGCGACTAAGAATTACTTTATCGCCGATCGCAGCTAGCGCAAAGCATAGGTACGCGACCAGCCCAGCTGTAAGATATAGAGTCATGATAAACTAATTTTTTTAAATATTTTCGCAGAAGACCGAATTGTTCGTTTTTGAGTGACATAATCAATTTCCACCAATCCAAATCGCGGACCAAAACCATGCTCCCATTCATAATTATCAGTTAGTGACCAGTGCAGATATCCTCGCAGATCCACTTTATCATCAATCGCTTTTCGTAGCCACTCGAAAATTTCTTGTAAATATTTCTGCCTTCGCGAATCCGCGGCATCGGCCAAACCATTTTCAGTCACATAAATTGGTAAGTGGTATTTTTTCAAATCCAAGAGCACATGATATATACCTTCTGGGTATAAAAACCAACCCATGTCCGAGCGGTTGGCAGCATCGTCAAGGTTCATTTGTCCTTTGGTTTGATTGAGATTCATTTCGACAAATCCATGGCGCCAGTCAAACTTTAAACTGTTATACAAATAAAAATTCAGGCCAATAAAATCTAAATGCTTCTGCATTTTTTCTAAAAAATATTCGTTCGCAATTTTCTTTGCAAGAAAACAAATGATCAAGTCTGCTAAATTATTTTTACGATAAGGTTTATAGTAATTGTTATTCTTCGCAATACTAACCGGTACGTTTCCTAAGGCTTGCTTGATAGCTTTAAAGGCAACTTTATGCGCCTCGATGAGATTTTTCGTAACGAAAAATGCTTTCCACAAACTTCGGACAAACGGCGGGTGCTTGCCTATGACATAGCTGCTGTTAATATAATTTTCAGGTTCATTTAGTGTAATCCAGAGGTCGATTTCTTTTCCCAAATTCTGAGCGATAAACCAAGCATATCGGCCAAAAGCCTCCACTCCTTCTTTGGTTTCAAATCCACCCTTGTCCGCCAGCCACTTCGGCAGCGTCCAATGCCAAAGTGTCACCATGCGCGTCAAGCCATTGTCTTTCATGGACTTCAAAACTTTTTTGTAATGCTCCACTGCAGCCGCATTCCACTGTCCCTCTTCAGGCTCTACACGCGCCCATTCAATAGAAATTCTCATTGCATTGAGCCCAATGTCATGCGCAATCCGAAAATCTTCTTCAAAACGATGATAGTGGTCACAGGCCTCCCCTGACTTTGCCAACTTGCCCTGCTGCTCCCAATACCACCAGTCTGAATTTGTGTTGTTGCCCTCTACCTGATGCGCAGCAGCAGCCGCTCCTAGCAGAAAGCCTTGGGGAAAACGCATTTTTGTTTCTGAATCATTCATGTTGTTACAGCAAATTAAAAAACTCCTCAGTTGTTAGTTCCGCTTGTCGGATGATACTACGAAGAGTTCCTGTTTTGATTTCTTTATTCCTATGCATGGGCACTACTACAATCTTGCCGGTTTGTTCGTTTTTTAAAATCAAATGCGACCCAGTTTGGCGCCGTTCCACAAATCCCACTTTTTTTAAAACTACTAAAATTTCTTTTGGTTTAAGTGGGCGAATTTTAATCATTGAGCTTATTTAGGGTACGCGCACTTTCACTTTCGAAATTTCTGTTTCTTCTGGCTCGACTGGAATTTCTTCCCCATCTTCTACCAGGACTGACAAATAGCCTTCAATGGCATCAGTAGCCATGGCCTTGGCCTCTTCTAGGGTCTCACCTTGAGTGACTAATCCGGGCAAAGCTGGCACATGCGCAATAAACCCACCTTCGGATGCTGGCTCAAAAAATACCGTATATTTTAAGGCTTTTTCTCCTAACATATGTATCTAAAGAATAACAAACAAATCCGGTCTTGTCTAACCGGATTTGTCTTCATTGTCTTAGTAAATCGTAAACTGGAATTTTAACTAATTCTTGGCAGGCCAAGTCGAGACAAGAGGAAAACTTATTTGGTTAACGAATCTCAATACCAATTGGTATAGACAAAATCCGCTGAATGTGATAAGATGATGCGTCGCGAATAGTCGCGTCCAGAGGAGGAACGATGGTTGACGAAAAAGACCCGTATAGCTTCAACTGTCCGGGTTGTGAGACGAAGCTTGTTGTGGTGCCGAAATTGAAGGTCGTACAAGCGAATCCGGACGATCCCAAAGCAGAAGTGGTCAGACAAGAGGGCTGCTTCCTCAGTCCGGAGTGCGCGTGTCCCCAGTGTGGCCACGTCTCTCAGCTTCGCTATCAGGTGACCATCTTGGAAGTGCTTGATCTCTCAAAGAAGGTCAATCGACCTGAGCTACTTCCAGCGGCGGTCACGGAGCAAGTCGAAGTCCATCCAAACGACTGGATGGCAGCAACGCTTCGTCCCAAGGAACTTGCCTTCGTGGAGCAGTGCGAGACGAATGGGCTTCTTGCCGCCTTCTCGCAGGTCGTGAGGAGACCAGACGAACGTCCTCAACCGGCCTCCAAGCCACATGGGGAAATTCCTGATCACTTTCTTCCGAACGGCGGTGATTGTCCCTAAGTTGCCGCCGCCCATCCTTCATGAGTTCGCGCGGGAGTTTCCCGGCCGGATTCAGTTCTGGAAGGCTCAGGGAATCGGAATGGTGCTCTCCGACGGCAAGATCTGCCGTTTCGTGCCGATGAGAGCGATGAATGTCGGAAGACAGGCATCGACTCGTGGTCATCGACTCGAAGTGAACGGAATGGGAGTTCACCGGGTGGAAAGCTTCGACTACATCAGTCGAACAAGGCATGGCTACGTTCCTGAAGGGGCGAGGATCTTCCTCGAATCACTCCGGCACTCACTGGGTGACCGAGGGCGAGAGATGCAAGCAATTCCGCTCCGTCCGGACAAGAAATAAACGAACCACTTCGTGGTCGCCGTCGAGGCTTCACAGTCTCGGCGGCCTTTTTTATTATTAAAAACCTGTTAAGTAAGGCATTTTGGTTTTCAAAATCCACCAGAACCATACGGTTCAGTGCTTCGATTCCCGCTCATTAGTATATTAAAATTCTGGCAGCCCCACGGGGAATCTCGATTCGCGCTGATGCGCTCATGTCCGGCCCAGCGACGAAAGCTATTGAAACGCTTTCGTCGACGCTCGACTGCGACTGATGTCTTGTCTCGCTTCTGGGCGTTCGATTCCCGGCTCATTAGCTTACTAAAATTCTGGCAGCCCCACGGGGAATCGAACCCCGATTACACGGATGAGAACCGTGCGTCCTAGCCGTTAGACGATGAGGCCCTATACTGCTAATTATACTTTTTTTCGGGCTTTGATTCAAACCAGCGCTGATGCTATGATTAGTGTCACTCTAGAGGAGGAGCCATGGAACGCAAAACAGTGAGCCTCATGAAAGCATGCGAGCTCGTCGGTGTATCGCGCAGAACGATGTACAACTGGATGAACGCCGGCAAAGTCGAATTCGTCCGCATCGCTGGAAGATCGCGCCGCATCTTCGAGGACTCCCTGCGCGAGCCAAACCAGGACGAACAGACACAACAGCGAAGCGGGGCAGCTCATGCCTGAGATCAACGTGCCACCCCCAGGCCACATTTGCCGCCGAAAAAAGGACGCGCTGATGATGAAACCACACAGCAAGCTCAAAACCTCGATGAAGAAGAAAAAACCGCGGCCAAAGAGGCGGTTTCTGCCCGGTTCTGAGTCGCCACATTTTCGAGTGCGGCTCATGCGCCGAGTAACGAACTAACACAAATGGCGCATACTGAAGGGCGGTCGCGCAAGCGACCGCCCTTGTTCATTTCTACTGATTCACCATTTACTTAGCGAAATAAAGCAATCAACTTGGCAAACATTCCTGACACATCATTCTTAAATCTGACAAACCCTCGATCGCCAACCTGAATGTCTGAAGTGGTCGCAGCCTGGCCATCCACCATTACTTTCGTATCTGAGTTCGTAGTCAGTGTCTGGCTGACTCCAGTCTTGGCATTGGTAATGGTCACAGATGTCGGAGTGACTGCAGTGACTTGACCAAACACTACTGCCTTCTGCTTTTCTTTCTCCGAAAGCAATCGGATATTTGTCGCAGTCAATGTTGAGCCACTGACTGATCCGACAATCACTACTCGATCGCCTGCTTTTAAGCTAGACAACGTGAAGCTGTCATCGTCATCATTGTTACCATCTCCTAGTTTCGTAGAAGAATTGACAGCAACTGTAGCTTGGCTGTTCACAGCGACTTGCGTGTTCACTTGTTTCTGGACATTTACAGTGATAGAATCACTGGTCATGGCACTCACAGTACCCACGATTATGAACTTGGAAGAGTCCAAATTCTGTTTAAAGATACCTAGGTGCAAGCCCATGTTCTCATGATTCCACCCAAACAAACCTGCATGATCCCCATCATCAGCAAAGGCTACTGTAGAAGTCAGCAACAATGCTGCGATAGAAAACACTGTTAGAAATTTCTTCATAATTTGCCTTTCTCCCCCTACGTTAGTGAATCGAAAAACAAATTATGATGTTACCGTGATGGCGGGATTTGTAAATAGTTGAGAATGAAACTAGCAATTTCACCAAAGGCTGGTGCTGCAGTAGATTCAGCGAATTTCACATCTTTTGGATTATCTATACGAACCAACATAAGAAACTGTGGATTATCCACGGGACCGAATCCAATAAAAGAACCGATATTTTTGTTTGGGTCATAACCAACTTTATCTGGAAATGGAACCTGGGCAGTTCCCGTTTTACCTCCAATATAGTAACCTTTTACTGCAGCTTTTTTTCCATGTCCGTTTTCCACCACATCAACCAACATAGCAGAAATCGTGGAAGCGGTTTTCGCATCAATCACATCTACTGCATCAGCAGGCTTGGTCACATCTTCACTTCCATCCGGATGAACAATCTTTTTAATCACATACGGCTTTACCATTTTTCCCTCATTGGCAATCGCACTATATGCCTGAACCATTTGCAAAGGACTTACCGTGATCCCTTGTCCAAAAGAAGCAGTGGCAAAGAAAACATTGCCTTTTTTATCCAAATTTTTTAAATTTCCTGAGGACTGACAAGGCAATTCGAAATCAATTGGTTTACCAAAGCCAAACTTGTCCACATACTTTTTAAACACATCATTGCCAAACTGCTGCTCCGCCAATTTGAGTGCGAAGTACTCAGTCACGTGGTCGCCGTGGGCAAGGCAAGTCTTTCGCGGCCCGCGACTTGGAGGGAGATCCAGCAAGTCTGCGAGAATCTGGAATCACCGCTGCGCTGTGTTGACCCGGCGGCAGAGGAAAAAATGAAGAGCGAGTTCGACTCCGTGCACCGGGCCGGCAACACGGTGGGAGGAATTTTCGAAGTTGTGGCGCACAAAGTCGTTCCCGGCTTGGGCTCCCACGCGCAATGGGACGAGAAGCTCGATGGGCGCTTGGCTCAGGCCGTGATGTCGATACAAGCCGTAAAGGCCGTC
>CAYOPE010000024.1:0-12959 GCA_964405805.1 uncultured Candidatus Saccharibacteria bacterium
AGCCCATGCTGTATTGCTCATAAGTTTCTAGTACTTCTTTGTCTGCTTGTTCGACTAATGGTTTCTTCATTTCTGGCACGCGAAGATCAGACATACCCCAGGATAGTCCTGACTTGGTCATGTAGTGGAAGCCTAGGGCCTTCACTTCATCGAGAAGTTGGGCAGTTCTTTCAATTCCGTAGTCGCGATAAACCAGCTGCACTGTTTGCTGCAGTTTTTTCTTATCCATGACATCGTTTATGAATCTAACGCCTTCTGGCAAAATTTGGTTAAACATCACACGGCCGACACAAGTTTCAGTTAAGCCTTGGTTTCCCCAACCTTCGCCTAATCTGATTTTAACTTTGGCTTTCAGCATGACTTGCTCTGACTGATAAGCCAGCATGGCCTCTTCGGGACTGCCAAAAATCATGCCTTCGCCTTTTTTGCCTGGTTCCGGACGTGTCAGCCAGTAGCAGCCAAGTACCATATCTTTGGTCGGCATCATAACTGGTTCACCGGAAGACGGTTTCAAAAGATTTTTCGCTGACAACATGATGTCGCGGGCTTCTTCTTGGGCAGCAGCAGTCAGTGATACATGGACAGCCATCTGGTCACCGTCAAAGTCAGCGTTATACGCGTCACAAACCATAGGGTGAATCTGGATAGCTTTTCCTTCGATCAGAATCGGCAAGAAAGCTTGAAAACCAAGTCGATGCAAAGTCGGCGCGCGATTAAGCAGGACGTAATGTTCTTTAGTCACTTCTTCTAGAATGTCATAAACTTCAGTGCGGCCCTGCTCGATCAGTCTGTTGGCTGAGCGGACATTGTGAGCATATTCTCTTTGAATCAATTTGGAGATAACAAATGGTTTGAAAAGTTCCAAAGCCATTTTCTTGGGTAATCCACACTGGTTGAGTTTAAGCTTTGGACCTACGACAATCACGCTTCGACCAGAATAGTCAACGCGCTTGCCCAAAAGATTCTGTCGGAAGCGACCCTGCTTGCCTTTAAGCATGTCAGCTAGAGATCGCAGTTTGCGCTTCTGGCCAGTAGAAGCTGTGACTTCTTTACCATGTCTGATGGAATTATCAATCAGCGCATCCACTGCTTCCTGGAGCATACGCTTTTCGTTTCGGGTGATGACTTCTGGAGCGCCGATTTCCAAAAGTTTCTTCAAACGGTTGTTTCGGTTAATCACGCGGCGATACAAATCATTCAAGTCTGAGGCAGCAAATCTACCACCGTCGAGCTGTACCATTGGACGGAGATCAGGTGGAATGACTGGCAGATTTGAAATGACCATCCATTCCGGTCTGATACCGGATTTGATCATGGATTTGACGAGTTTCAGTCGCTTGGTTAGTTTGCGCTTGTTCACGCCTTCAGCTGTGGCCATTTCTTCTTGCAACTGAGCAAATAATTTTTCCAAATCAATTTCCTCGACTAAAGAAGTCACTGCATGAGCGCCAATTCCTGCTTCAAACACTGGGCCGTACTTCAATGACAAATCACGGTACTCGAGTTCTGAGATAATTTGGTACTTTTTGATGGACTTGAGTTCGCTTCTGGCCAGATCACGGATAGACTCAAGATGGTCAGTTTCTTTGGCCCACATGTCGCGGACTCGCATCTCTTCTGCATCTGCTTTGGCCTCTTTTACATCTTTATCTTCTGAAGAATCACTGTTAGCTGGTTTCTGTTTTAGTAAATTCTCATATCGGCCATCGATTTCACGCCTCTTTGCTTTAAACTCTCGCTCAATCTGTTCCATAGTGGCAGCTCTGGCCTCTTCGTCGACACTGGTGATAATGTACGATGCAAAGTAAACAACTTTTTCCAGTTCCTGAACTGACAAATCAAGAACCAAGCCTAAGCGAGAAGGCACACCGCGCAAAAACCAAATGTGAGCCACTGGGGCCGCTAATTTGATATGCCCCATGCGCTCGCGTCTGACAGCTGCGCGTGTGACTTCCACGCCACATTTATCACAAATAATACCTTTATAGCGGATGCGTTTGTATTTACCGCAGTAGCATTCCCAGTCTTTGATCGGACCGAAAATTTTCTCATCAAACAAGCCGTCTTTCTCCGGTCGCTGCGTGCGATAGTTAATGGTTTCAGGTTTGGTCACTTCGCCATAAGACCAATTCATGATGTCTTGCGGAGAAGCAAGCTTCAGTCTGACTGCTTTGAACTCTTCGGTTGCTTGTAAATTATTATTCATCCCGTTTAGAAATTCTGATTAGTTAAATAATCGCGCTTAATTATACTAAACCCGCTAAAGATTCTAAATATTAATTCGCAAACGCAGTTCGAATTTCTAACGGGATTCATATTATTTCTTCGCCTTTCGTTTCTTCATTCCCTTATCGTCTGCTGCAAAATCTAATTCTTTTTCCTCTTCCAGTCGATCAGTAGTTACCATTTCTTTAATTTCACCAGCCGTGTCAGTTTCAGACACTAACTTCTCACCGATTAATTCCACATTCAAACACAAAGACTGCAATTCTTTCACCAAAACTCGGAAAGACTCAGGCACATTTGGCTTTTTGATCGGCTCACCTTTGACAATTGATTCATAAGTTTTGGCTCTACCCACCACATCATCTGATTTGATGGTCAGCATTTCTTGCAGCGTGTGCGCAGCACCATAGCCCTCAAGTGCCCAGACTTCCATTTCTCCAAATCTCTGGCCACCGAACTGAGCTTTACCGCCCAAAGGCTGCTGCGTGATCAGCGAATATGGACCAGTCGAGCGAGCGTGCATTTTATCATCGACTAAGTGGTGGAGTTTCAACATATAAATAATTCCCACTGTCACTTTTTCAGTAAATGCAGCGCCGGTTTTGCCATCGAAAAGTGTGACTTTGCCATCTTCAGGAAATCCGGCCTTGCTCAGTTCTTCTTTGATCTTTTCCTCGCTGACGCCATCTAGTGCTGGCGAAGCAACTTTGTAGCCGAGCTTTCTGGCTGCCAATCCTAAGTGCGTTTCCAAAATCTGCCCGATATTCATACGACTTGCCACACCCAAAGGATTGAGAATGATGTCGACTGGTGTGCCATCAGCCATAAACGGCATGTTTTCTACAGGGATGACTTGAGAAATAACACCTTTGTTTCCATGTCTGCCTGCCATTTTATCTCCAACCTGGATTTTACGAAGTACGGCCACTGAGACCTGGATCGATCGAATGACGCCAGATGGTAGTTTGTCGCCTTGTTCGCGAGAAAATTCTCGAATATGAACGACTTTTCCGTATTCGCCATGCGGCAAAGTCAGAGAAGTATCTTTGACATCGCGAGATTTTTCACCAAAGATCACGCGGAGCAACTTTTCTTCAGCAGTCAGATCAGTTTCACCTTTTGGAGTAATTTTTCCGACTAAAATATCACCAGCTTTAACCTGCGCGCCAATGCGGATGACGCCATTTTCATCCAGATCTTTGAGTTTTTCTTCTCCGACATTTGGGATGTCGCGAGTGATGATTTCAGGACCCAGCTTGGTATCACGGACGTCAACTTTAAAGTCTTCGATGTGGATAGAGGAATAGCGATCCTGCTCCACCACGCGAGAAGAAATCAAAATCGCATCTTCATAGTTACCACCTTCCCAGGACAAAAACGCGACCAGCATGTTCTGGCCTAGAGCCAGTTCACCTTTTTCAATAGCCGCGCCATCAGCAATCGGCTGGCCTGCTTTAACCTCTTGGCCTTTAGTGACTGTGGGGTGTTGGTTGATAGAAGTGGAGGTATTTGAACGAATAAATTTCTGAAGTAGATAATCTTTTTTCTTGCCATTCTTCTCAGCAATCACAATTTTCTCACCAGAAACTGAAGCAACCACACCATCATTTTCAGAGATAATCACTTGGCCTGAATCATAAGCTGCTTTGGCTTCCACACCAGTACCGACCACTGGCGAATCAGGCTTGATACAAGACACAGCTTGGCGCTGCATGTTTGAGCCCATGAGAGCGCGGTTGGCATCATCGTGCTCTAAGAAAGGAATCAGAGAAGTCGTGACAGAGATAATTTGCTTCGGTGAAACTTCGACATAATCGATATCCGAAGTTTCTGCGATAGAAGGTTCACCATGCACGCGAGCAGAAGTTCGCTCTTCCACCAAAAATCCTTGGTCATCCACTAAGGCCGAAGCTTGGGCAATGGTGGTGGCTTGCTCTTGATAAGCATCAAGATATATCACTTCATCGGTGATCTGCGTGCGGCCATCTACTTTTTTCACTTTTCGGTAAGGAGTTTCAATAAAACCAAAATCGTTAATCCTAGCGTAACTTGCCAAATGCGCGACCAGTCCGATGTTTGGTCCTTCTGGAGTAGTGATTGGACAAAGTCGGCCATAGTGGGAACGGTGCACGTCGCGCACTTCAAATCCTGCGCGTTCACGGGATAGTCCGCCTGGTCCCATAGCGGATAAACGTCGCTTGTGCTCAAGCTCTGCTAAAGGATTGGTCTGATCCATGAATTGCGAGAGCTGAGAAGATGAGAAAAATTCTTGAATGACTGCGACAATCGGACGGACGTGGATCAGTTGCGCTGGAGTCACGGTTTCGATGTCAGCAAGCGACATCCGATCTTTGGCAATACGACTCATACGAGCAAGTCCGATACGGAATTTTTGCTGAATCAGCTCGCCTACTGCTCGCACGCGTCTATTGGACAGATGATCGATGTCATCCCAGAGTCCTTGAGAATTATTTAGACGAATCACTTCTCGGATAATGTCAGTTAGGTCTTCTTTGGTCAGGATTCGATCTTCCCGGTCCTTAATACTTAAACGCTGATTGAGTTTGTAGCGACCTACTTCGGACAAATCATAGCGATCAGCGTGGAAAAACATGGCTTCGATCAGAGAGCGGGCATTGTCTACAGTCGCTAGATCGCCTGGACGAATTCTTTTATAAACTTCTTTAAACCCTTCGTCCGCGTTTTTGGATGGATCTTTTTCTAAAGTGGTTTGGATATAGCGCATGTCAGGATTGGTATCGACATCAGCAAAGGCAGAGAGAATTTCTTCATCTGATCCAAATTTAAACACGCGCATCAGAGCAGTAATCGGAATTCTTCGCTTGCGGTCAATCTTTACACTAATCACGCCATTGATATCTGTTTCAACTTCCAGCCAAGCGCCACGATTTGGAATAATCTTTGCCCCATACCAATTTCGTCCTCTGGCAGTTTCGCCGCTGAAAAATACACCAGGAGACTTAACCAATTGTGAGACCACTACACGCTCAACCCCATTTATGACAAAAGTTCCTCTAGGCGTCATCAATGGAAAATCACCCAAATAAACATCTTGGGTTTTCGTCTTACCTGTAACTTTATTTACTAATTTTACTGAAACGTAGAGCGGAGCTTCAAAAGTAGTATTACGCTCTTTTGCTGTTTTTTCGTCGTATTTTGGTTTATCTAAAAAGTATTCCCCAAAGAATAATTCCAGGTTTTTACCCGTAAAATCCTTGATGGAATTAATCTCTTCAAACAATTCCTTTAGCCCCTTTTCCCAAAACCACTTGTAGGACCGGATCTGGGCTTCGATCAAATTGGGCATTTCCATGACCTCATGGAAGGGGGTAAAGAACTTCCGCATGCCTTTCTGCCAACTTGAGGTACCTAAATTAAGGCTAAGGTTAGCCATTTTTCCTTTTTGGGACATAAAATAATCCCTCTTCTTCGCATACGCAAAAAAGAGCCGCTCTTAAGGCTATAATCTTATTAAATTTGATATCACGTCTATATTTTACCTGGTACCTCTTTTCTGTCAAGTGAGAGGCCAAAAATCAATAAAAGAACACCTAAAAACGCAAGCACATAAGTCAACGCTATTCGGTCAGCTAAAACACCGATAATAATCGTCGGTAATGTGGCTGCCATCTGTAATAAGACATATAAAGAACCGTAAACTCGACCGCGAACATGAGCAAGAGCATAAGTTTGTAAAATCGAGTGGCTCGGGGCAAATATATGGGCATTAAAAAATCCGATCATCAGACCAAGCACGCTATAGAATACATATTTATGTGTAAAATAATTTATGAAGGACAATAAAAAGATCATTACACCCATACCGAGGAACCCTAAAAAAACCAAATCCTTTTTGGAAAATCTTTTTTCTTGTGAACCTAAAAATAAAGCGCCCAATAGTATCCCTACTCCCAATGGGCCGACCAATACCAGAGAAGCACGGTCAATTTTTATTCCTAAAGCATTCTGCATGAACGCTGGAGCAATAGTAATCAGCATTCCGTTGACGATTTGAATGCAAAAAAGACTAATCAGAGGAAAATGTAAAAATTTATTGTTCCAAAAATATTTTATCCCTTCTGTAAACTCGTACCAAATTTTATTTAAACTATGAGATGTTTCGACTTCATGCTCAGGTTTGAGTGAAGGTAGCATCAGGGTGGCGATTCCAGCAATCGTTAACAAACCGATGGCTAAGGTATACGGCGCGCTTTCGCCTAAAAATAAAATTAAAGGTCCGGCTGAGGCAAAGCCAATAATAAGAGCAACACTGCCTGTAAAAGCAAAGTAACTATTGGCCACTAAAATTTGTTCTTTCGGAACTAGCAACGGAATGGAAGGAGCTTCTGCTGGCAAATAAAACTGATTGAGTGAAGAATAAAGAAAAGTGATAATTACCAAGCCCCAAACATTGCCTCCGACCACAAAATACAAAGCAACACTTGCAGCTTGCGCGAAATTTACAATAGTCAAAAGCTTTCTTCGGTCAAATCGATCTGCATAAACACCGGCCAAAGCACCAAAACAAACTGTGGCTAAGCCAAATGCAATGATAATTAGCGAAACTTGCAGTGAAGACTGGGTCAGCTCGTAGACTTTTATTAGAATTGCGAAACTCAGGATATAATTGGTCAGCTGAGAAGTCGCCTGTGACATCCAAAGCTTGAAAAAACCTGGATTCTTCAGGACTTCAAGCTGCCTTTGTAATGTTTGGCTGTTTATCATAATGGGCTTTTAGTAATTTTTGTTTTAACCCGAGCGAAAAAATTAAACCATTGGCAACTGCGACTACGGTCCGAGTTTTAGAAAATCCAAAATCAGTCTTAACCTCTATCTTCTTAAGATTTTTAAATTTTATCTTTTCCCTTTCGAGAAATTTTTGGATTTCAGCAATAAGTTTTTCTGACAATTTCTCACTTGCAAACTCATGGCGTGCGCCAACAGAAAGCTTTAAAACAATTTTTTCTCTATCCGAAGAGTCGATAAGTAGGATCATGAGGCCTCTTGCCATTTCAAACTTTTTTGTCTGTCGTTAGCTCGGATATGTTGGATCACTTTCTCCACCAATTTTTTCGGGTCATCATCAAAAACAATTCTTTTTCGCCCGCGTTTAGCAAGTTTCAAAATATGATCAATATCAGACTCTACTCCCCCGGTTTTAGTCAGTACCCCGACCACTCTTTTATCTTCGAAGGCAGTTGTAAATTCGTTAAGGGTACCGATACGACCACAAACTACGATAACTGCATCAGCAGATCTGGTCATAAGCATGTTGCGTCCGGAATAATCAAAGCCCGTATAAATGATCAAATCCATATAGCGAGTCGGCAGATGGTAAGTGTGGACATGTGCTTGCTTAGATACTGCTGGAGACAGACCGATGGAAATACCTCCAGCTGACTTCGCGCCACGAGTCGCCCACTCAGGCACGCCGATTGTCGCTCCAGAAATGAGGACACAGCCATGCAAGGCCACTTGGCGGCCGACTTCATAGGCTTTTTTAAACGCACCTTTCGCACAGTTATTATTGGCAGAACCTGAAACCGCGATTTTGTATTGCATAAAAATGTTTTAAGGTTAGAAAGTTATAAGGGCTTTTAAACCTTCTAACTTTTTAACTTTCGAACTATATTTCTCGCATGCGCATATACATTATACCAAAGTGGAGAGAATACTAGATCAAAAGCTCCCGGATAACTAATCTCAAACCCGCCAAAGCCTTTTTTAAACCGAGTAATGCCTTCCCACCCTTTTGCCCCGACTCCACCGAAATTATAGTATTTCATGCCGGATTTTTTCGCCAAACGGATCGCTTCCCAGTGAAGCAAATAAGGAGCCATAGCCTCTTTCATCTTTGGACTTGTACCGCCATGAAGATAATATGCTGTATCGCCAAATTGTGTGAGCAACATTCCGGCTAAAGCTTGCCCATTGTATTCTACAAGTAATAACTTCAGATATTTCGGATTCAAACTTGCCCACATTTGCCAGTAATAATTCTGCGGATGCAGACGAATCCCTTGCCTGCTCGCTGTCTCCATGATCAGCTGCCAGAAAATCAGCAAATCTTCTTTGCTTCCTTCTCGCAGAGTGACTCCTTTGCGCTGAGCCAAGTTAATATTGTACCGAGTTTTCGGCTTCATAGCGATTAATAATTCCTCTTCAGATTTTTCTAAATCAAGCGCCCACTCTTGTGCTGGCTGGACATCTTTTATGGCCTTGGGCAAATCGATTTTTTGATAAGGCTCGATGCGAGCAAAAATGATACTGCGGTCGTCCTGAAATTTTTTGAGATCAAACAAAGCTTCCTTGACGTTTCCGAGAGCCCCTCGTGGACAATAAAGATATTTTTTGCCCATAGGCAAATCGGTTTCGATGGCCAGGCTGATAAAATCATTGCCAGAAAAACGGTAAACCTTTTGGTTGAGTGATTCAGCAAAAGTCCCCCAAGCCCAGGATTGCAAAATCGAGCCTCCGAGCTCGATGACTTTCTGGTCCCAAGATTCTTGTGAGAGATTTGATTGCATTCGGTTTATTTACTCAAAGCTTTCAGCGCTATCTTCACTTTTTCCTGCAACTTCTCGACATTGGCTGGCACAGTCTTGAGCGCATCTCTAGCTTCTTGCTGAGAATATCCCAAAGCAACCAAAGCATCCATGGCATCACTATGCTCTTTTGCCACTGGCGCTGCCATTTTCTCGTCTTTCAACTTTTCTTTCAGTTCTACAATCACTCGCTCAGCAGTTTTGCGACCAATGCCTGAGACTTTCGTAAACACCGACGGGTCTTCTGAAACAATTGCTGACTTGATCATATCAATACTCGCCAGTGACATAATGCCCAAAGCTGATTTGGGTCCCACTCCAGAAACAGTGAGAAGCATTTCGAAAAACTCCAGTTCTGGCAGAGTTTGGAATCCATAAAGAGTAATCTGATCTTCGCGAACATAAGTATGAGTCACCAAAGCCACTTCTTGTCCCAGTTTCAAAGTCAGTAAAATTACTTGTGGCAAAAAAACCTTGTACCCGACACCGGAAGTTTCCAAGATGATATAATTTGAGCTTTTGTGACTAACTTTACCCTTAATAGATCCGATCATGATTATATTATTCCTGATTTAACATACTATTGCAATCACTGAGTAATTTGCCTATGATTTGCATTGAGAAGGAGGACCGCACATGAGGAAAGTCATCTTAGCGTTTACCGCGCTCGGCCTCGTGGTTGTCATCACCAGCTGGCCTCGATTGCAGCCCGGCTCTGACCCTGGTTCCGAGCACAGTCTGTCGCCGGCAGAACGCGAGTTCGTCCAGACCTTCGGCGTGCTGCCCCACAGCACTGGCAGCGACGATACCGTGCTTCAGCAGATCTACGACGCCTGGATTCAAACCGAGAAGGACATCCACCAAGCACAGCCTGATCCGACCCCGTATGCCATTCATCTCCGGGTCAAAAAATTCAACCGGATGTACGCGCTGGCAGAGCAGTTCGGCATCGACCCGAGACAATGCCTGAAGTTCGATCCGGTCCTGCGGGCAGCCGAAGCAGCCATCAAGCGCGCCGACGCGGCCATCATTGCCCTCGACAACAATCCTCAGCGGTGACTCTCGTCCCTTCGAGAGATGATCCAGCGCTGGTCCACCCCGGGCCAGCGCTTCTTCTTTTTATAAAAATCAGAGCTCGAATCAGCCGCTTACGCGCGACCAACTCGAGCTCGAGCAAAATATCCCCTACTTTCGTTTGAATGTCAGCGACATGCCTGCCAGATCCACGCTGCAGGTGTCGCCAACGAGTGATGCACAGTCCATGACCCAGGCCTTGGCCATGTTCACGTGCAGGTCAGCCCGCCGAAACTCTGCAACTCTGAAGCTGAATCCCCAGTCGATAGCGTAGTTCCATCGCCGACTAGCAGCTCCATCCGGTTGGTTGATGACCATGAACCCTGGGGCGGCATAAAGCTGGAAGCGTTCAGTGACCGGAAAGGTCACATGTGTGCCTGCGACTCCGAAAAGAGTCGTCCCGACTTCGGTCATGGGCCACAGTCCATCCAGGTGGATGTGCTCCCAGAACTTACTTCTCACATCTTTTTCTCTTTCCTGCCTTTCTTTTCTGGCTTGACGACTAATTCTGGCAGAAACTACGTCGAGTTTCCATTCTGAAAGCAATTCGCACGCCTCGACAAAGGATGCGTCAGATGTCTCGAGCAGATCTTGGCAATCTTTTTCCAGCCACGATGGCGGATCAGGTTTGGGTTTGCGTTTTACCAAATGCAAAAGATTGTTCACCTTAACATAGTTCTCCCACTGCTGATAATCCTTAAACGCTTTCACCCACTTCTTCAGCTCTTTTTGGCGAGAGTCTAGGGCAAACACAGAAGTTGCGCAAGACAGGGCTATCAGTAAAGCACAAGCTTTTCTCATTTCTACCCCCTTCGCATTGGCACTATTCTAGCCTCTATACAAAACTTTGCCAAGTCTGCTACAATAAAATTTGCTATGAAATTCAAACTTCAATCTGATTTCAAACCATCTGGCGATCAGCCGCAAGCAATCGACAAGCTTATCAAGGGCTTAGACAAAAAATATCGCTATCAGACTCTGCTGGGGGTCACAGGAAGCGGTAAAACTTTTAGCATGGCAAACATTGTCGAGAAAGTTCAGCGCCCGACACTGGTGATATCACACAACAAAACTTTGGCAGCCCAGCTCGCAAGCGAATTCCAAGATTTTTTCCCAGACAATGCCGTGCATTACTTTGTCTCCTACTATGACTATTATCAACCTGAAGCTTACATCCCTCGGTCAGATACATATATCGAAAAAGAAACTCAGATCAATGAAGAAATCGACAAACTACGAAATGCCGCTACCCAAAGTCTACTTTCTCGCAAAGACGTTTTAATCGTGGCGTCAGTGTCCTGTATCTACGGACTAGGAAATCCGGGTGACTATCTGGATCTTTCGATTCCCATCCGGGTCGGGGAAGTGCTGAAGCGCGATAAATTTCTCCGTCGTCTCACAGACCTGCAATTTTTACGCAATGATATCAACCTCACTCGTGGCACTTACCGCGTCCGTGGTGATGTCGTCGAAATGATCCCAGCTTCTGCAGATAAAATCGTGCGGCTGAACTTTTATGGCGATGAAATCGAGAAAATTTCCGAGCATGACCCGCTCACAGGCCAGGATTTCGGCAACCTCAAAGACCTGACCATCTTCCCTGCCAAGCATTTCGTGACACCAAAGGAAAAACTTTTCGCCGCAGTCAACAATATTCGCGCTGAGCTGGCTGACCAAGTCAAATTTTTCAAAAAACAAGACAAACTTCTGGAAGCGCAGCGAATCGAACAGCGCACCAACTTCGACATCGAGATGATGCTCGAAACCGGTTTTGTAAATGGTATTGAAAACTACTCTCGTCACCTCGACTTCCGCAAGCCTGGCGAACCGCCATCCACCCTTCTCGACTATTTTCCAGATGATTTCCTGCTTTTCATCGACGAATCGCATATTACGCTGCCGCAAATCGGCGGCATGTATGAGGGCGATCACTCGCGCAAGCAAACTTTGGTGGACTATGGTTTCCGATTGCCATCTGCCATGGATAATCGCCCGCTAAAGTTTGAAGAATTTGAAAAAAAGATTAGCCAGACCGTCTTTGTGTCAGCCACGCCGACCAAAGAACGAGAGCTCAAGGTCTCAAAGCAAGTAGCTGAACAGCTCATTCGCCCAACTGGTCTTCTAGACCCTGAAATCGAGATCAGACCTACAAAAAATCAGATTGATGACCTTATGGAAGAGATTCAAACAAGGATTAAAAAGAAGCAGCGAGTTCTTGTAACCACTCTAACCAAAAACATGGCAGAAGAATTGTCCAACTATCTGACTGAATATGGCATTCGGGTCCATTATCTTCACTCTGATGTCGAGACTCTGCAGAGACTCGAAATTCTCCGCGATCTGCGACTCGGTGTTTACGACGTGGTAGTAGGCATCAACCTTCTCCGAGAAGGTTTGGATTTGCCTGAGGTATCACTTGTCGCCATTCTCGATGCCGACAAAGAAGGATTTTTGCGATCTGAAACTTCACTGATCCAGACCATGGGCCGCGCAGCACGCCACGTGGAAGGTCATGTCATTATGTATGCTGATCGGATCACCGGCTCCATGCAGCGAGCCATGGATGAAGTAGAGAGACGTCGAAAAATTCAAGAAGAGTACAATAAGACACACGGGATCACTCCGAAAGGAATCGAAAAAGCCATCAAAGAATCCCGCTTGGCTGGTCAAAAACTGGCTTCTGAACCCTCAACCCTGACCCCTGAACTTGACCTTACCAAAATGTCCAAGCAAGATATCGCTTACGCTGTGGAGGAACTGCGTGATCAGATGGATCTGGCTTCTCGCAACCTCGACTTTGAGAAAGCGGCAGAGCTTCGCGACCAAATCACTGCTATCCGCACCAAGACCCGTATGAAGAAACATAAACTGAGCTGATGTCATCCTGAACGAATGTGAAGGATCTCATGAGATTCTTCGCTACGCTCAGAATGACATACTTGATCCGGGATCCAGTTTCTGCTATCATTCCCAAGCTACTCAGTGTCGCTGATTCGCACTATCACCTATAACCTATCAACTATTACCTACTATTCCCAATACTAAATTATCCATTAAAGCCCTTCAGACATATATACCCCAAAAGAATTTTCA
>CAYOPE010000025.1:0-12782 GCA_964405805.1 uncultured Candidatus Saccharibacteria bacterium
AAAGTTAGCCTTTGGCATTCAGTTCAATGTGCGCTTGGAAAACTTCAGTATTCGGTTTGTGGCCAATGGCGATAAATGCGCCTTCAATTTTTCGTTCTTCGACTTGGCCACTTACCATATCCTTGACTTTGACTCCGGTCAGATGATCTTCGCCCAAAAATTCTTCTACAACTTTATTAAATTCAATTGTGATCTTCGGATTGGCTTTGGCGCGATCAATCATGATCTGCGATGCGCGCAGTTTGTCGCTGCGATTAAGCAAATTTACTTTTTTTACAAACTTCGTCAGATACAAAGCTTCTTCCATGGCAGCGTCACCACCACCGATGACAATAATTTCTTTATCTTTAAAGAAAAATCCATCGCAGGTGGCACAAGCAGAAATGCCTTTACCACGTAGCCGCTCTTCTGACGGAAGCCCTAGCCAAATGGATGACGCGCCTGTGGCAATAATGATGGATTCGCCGGCGTACTCCTTACTGCCAGTAGAAACTTTGAATGGTTTAGCAGAAAAATCAACCTGGCTCACGTCTTCGTAAACTATTTCTGCGCCAAATCTTTCGGCTTGGGCAATCATTTTCTGCATGAGTTCTGGTCCCTGAATGCCTTCTGGAAAACCTGGAAAATTCTCGACATCAGTGGTAATCATCAGCTGGCCGCCAAAAGTAAGTCCTGCCAAAACTACAGGCTTAAGATTGGCCCGCGCAGCATAAAGGGCTGCTGTCAGTCCTGCCGGCCCAGATCCAATGATAATTAGTTTTCTTGTTTCCATAACTTTATGAACTTTATAACTTTCTAACTTTTAACTCTCTTAATTTGCGTCCAATCGCTCGTTAACCCCACTCCGCCTTTTTTGCGCATCAGCCAATCATAGCAGGCCAGTGCGGCACTTGCGCCTTCTCCTGCAGAAATCACAGCTTGCTTATACGACCTGTTCGTCGCATCGCCGGCGGCAAAGATGCCGGGAACTGAGGTCGCTTGATCGAGATCAACCACAATTTGCTCCTGCTCATCTAACTTTACTATATTTCGAACCATTTGGGAATCCACCACATAGCCAAGCTCCACAAATAATCCGTGCAGAGGCAGTTCGGACTGATTACCTGATTTGAGATTTAACAATTTCAGAGCTGATAATTTTTCGTCGCCAAGAATTTCTTGAATCTGGACAAAAGGCAAAAGTTCGACATTTTTTTTCTTAAATAATGCTTTGGTCAGGGCCGGATGCGCGACTAATTTATCAGTTTTCGAAAGCACATAAATTTTTTTGGCAAATTTGGCACAGAGCAAGCCTGCATCTGCTGCTAAATCCCCGATCCCGGCGATGGCCACGGTTTTATTTTTAAACAGCGGCGCATCACAGGTAGCGCAGTACGAGATCCCGCGGCCTTTGAGCTCATTTTCACCAGGCACAGCCAGGTCGCGAGGCGTTTTACCATAAGCCAGGATCAAACTTTCAGACTTATACTGTTTGCTGTACGCTGTGACCACGAAAAAATCATTTGAAACCTTAAGCTTAGAAACTTCGGCTTGGTGAAATTGCGCGCCGAATTTTTCTGCTTGCTTGCGAATCCTGCTGACCAGCTCAAACCCGCCGATTTCTTCGTGAGAAGGAAAGTTTTCTATGGCATCAGAGAAATTGGCTTGGCCTGCCACGTCTTTGCCCAAAATTAAAACTTTCAAGCCGCGTCTGGCGGCATAGATTCCAGCAGTAAAAGCTGCCACTCCACCGCCAATGATGATCAGATCATACATAAATTTTATTTGGTGTTTCTCACTGTGTTTTCTAAAAGCTTGGCCACTGTGATAGGCCCGACGCCACCGGGTGTAGGAGTGATAATCGAAGCGAGCTTGCTAACTTCTGCGAATCTGACATCTCCAAACATCTTTTTACCTACAAACGACACGCCAGCATCAATGACAACTGCGCCATGCTTGGTCATATTCGCGCGAATTAGACCAGCTTTCCCTACTCCACTGATCAAAATGTCAGCCTTGCGTGTAATTTCCGCCAAATTCTTCGTATCTTTGTTACAAGTTGTCAGAGTCACAGGCATGTGAATAAACAAATTGGTCAAAGGTTTGCCGATGAGGTCGCCTTGGCCTACTAGAACAACGTGTTTACCGCGCAAAGAAACTCGATAATAATTTAAAATTTCTAAGATAGCACCCGGACTGGGCGGAATCAGGACATTGTCTGCAATCACAAGTTTACCAAGTGACTCCCAAGTCAGAAAATCCACATCAATGTCTGATCGCAAAGCATTGAGCACTGCTTTTTTGTCCAGAGTTTTCGGCAAAGGCAGCTGGACAATGATTCCTGATAATTTCTGCGTTTGAATTTTTTTAATTTCTGAAATCAGTTTGCCTTGCTGAATATTGGCTGGGAATTTGTGTAGAGAAAATCTAACTCCGATGCTTTCCGCAGCTTCCTGCTTTTTCCGGACATAAGTTTCAGAAGGCTTATCATTCCCTACCAAAACCACAGCCAAATGCGGGTGTAATTTCTGCACCTTGATTTGCTTACGTAATTTATCTAAAATTTTAGAGGCAATTTCATTGCCATTAACTACGATCATAGCTTAGGTATTCTACCATAAATCTAGTGCTATAATACAGTAACAAAATGCAGGAATCAGACGTTAAAAATATAGTTGCCAAAGCCCAAACCGGAGACGCGGAGGCTTTTGGACAAATCTACGATCTTTATAGTAAACAAGTGTTCAATTTTCTAATCGGCAAGGTCCGGCACAAAGAAACTACTGAGGATCTGGTCCATACCGTGTTTCTCAAAGCCTGGACCAATCTGCGATCTTATCAGCCGCGAGCCACAGCGAAATTCTCGACCTGGCTCTTCCAGATCGCCAACTATACTCTCATCGATCATTGGCGGACGAGTAAGGCTACCACTGAGCTGGCAGATGTCGAAAATCTTGCCCAGTTTGCAGTAGACCCAGATCTCTACGAAGAATATGAATACCTCTGGATCGCTATCTCAGAACTGCCGCTGGATTACCAGACTGTCCTCGACCTTCGCTTCAAACAGGAAATGTCAGTCGAGGAAGCCGCACACATTATGGGCAAAAGTTCTGTTGGCATCCGGGTCATGCAGCATCGAGCGCTAAAGGCCCTGAAAGATAAATTGAAAGATACTTTATGAAATTTTTTAGTAAAAAACCAGATAATTTAGAAAAATTGCTGAAAAGTTCGCAGCAAGACTTTCGATTTGATCAAGAAAAAGTCAAAAACCGGCTGATGTACTCACTAGAAAGCGCACCTATCAAAGCTCCTGCCAAAACTTTTGCAACTATGCGCGTTATTCGTTATGCAGCAGTCTGCGCAGTGCTACTTATTTCTATCTCAACCACATTTGCCTTTGCTTCCTCTGCTCAGCCAGGGGATAAGTTATTTGCACTGAACAAATGGGGTGAGAAAATTATCCTGTCGCTACCTCTATCTGTCGGCCAAAGAGCAAAAATCGAGACCAAAATCGTAGGCAACCGACTAAAGGCCCTGGAAGCAGTCCAAACTGCTCCTGAAACTAGACAGGTCGAAACTGTAAAGGAAGCGGATACAGCTTTAGAAAACGCGATTGAAACTGTTTCTGAAAACAAGAAAAAAATGGAAACTGAGCAGGATCCAGCTAACACCGCCATCCTAAACCAAGCCTTAAGCCAGCTCGATGATCTGGCCAAGCTTCACGAACAGCAAGTCCAAATGCTAGAAAAAATGATTCAGGATCACGAAAATCATGCCCAGATCCTGCTGCATTTGCATGAAATAAAAAACGCACGACATAAAGCGCGCTTGGAACTGAATCTCAATGATGCTGAAGATGATTCAAACTAGGCTTCCAAATATTTCATCAAGCTTAAAAGAAATTCCTGCCTGACTTCTAATTGCCGAGTGACACCCTGCCAAACTAAGTGTTTCGTCTCTGGGTCAAACACCACTTTGTCTAAGATGTGAGCCGACGATAAATTATACTTGGTATCTAATCCATTCTCAGTGCCCGGGAAATTATTTTTCAGCATAATTGCGATGGCACTGTATTCTTCGCTTGCTGCTCGATCATAAGCCGCAAAAGCGCCGACTGTAGTCTGCCACTCAGAAGCCGAAAATAAATCAGAGAGTTCAGCAATGTAGTTTCTTGTGGCCTCCTTTGGCTCAGCGCGCTCGATCTCTTCTTCTGTCGTTCCCAGAGCCTTGAGTAATTTCATCCAATGCTCGCGGTGAGCGGTGACCAAAACTCCATGCTCGATTTTATGGCCTTCCAGCTCTTCCTGCCGTTTTTTTTCTAAAATCTCCAAAGCTGACTCAGCCACAGGGTCATCAGACTCGGATAAATTGGCAATCGCAAAACGCAAAAAACCCGGATCACCTTCTAAGTGACCCAGGAAAGCTTCGTCTGCTAAAAATGCCTGCAGCATAAATTTTTTTATCTTTTCGGGTTTAGAAAAAGCACTGCGAATGGCTAGAATCTGCGGCCAGGCCTGCATTTCGTGGCCAATAAATTCTAAAAGCCACTCGATAAACGGCTCACCCATAAGTTCTTCCAAAGCTTGCTTTTGATCCATCATGCCCTAAGTGTAAAGCAGGCAGGGGTATTTACGCAACTATAAAATTAGGATAAAATAACGATATGAAAGATATTTTCGAAGGGCTATTTCAGATCGTGGCTAGTGCATTCATCGTTCTATTTCTGCAAATCAAAAAACTTTTTACGAATTCGAAGAAAAATTCTCCGAATTCTCATCATTAATCAATTTACAAACAACTAAAAAGCTGAGACCTGCAAAAAACAGCAACCAAGTCGACCATTCTAGTCCTTGCTTCAGTCCGTACTGGTCAGAAATTCGACCAACGATGGCGGGAGCTAGCGTATCGCCGAGCAAATGAGCGACGAGCAGGTAAAAAGCAAACGCTGTGGCCCACATTTTCTTTGAGACTACGTCCTGAATGACTACAGTGATCGGGCCATGATAAAAACTAATTAACATGGTTCCGAAAAAGAAAAAAATTAAAAACTGGATGTGTTGAGTACGCAGTCCGATGAATACTAGAGGAGCTGCCACACTAAGCGATACGGCTACAAGTAGTGCTCGGCCGTATTTTAATTTGGTCTGCAGCTTATCAGCCAGCCAGCTGCCAGTCAAAACCCCCATCACTCCAGCTACCAGAAAAGTGGAGCCTAAAATTAAGCTCGCATCGCGAAGATTGTAGCCTTTATAACGGCGAATAAACTCCACTCCCCAAGCAATGTATGCCCCGCCAGCAAATGTGGTCAGAGTAGCTGAAACTAAAATCCAAAAAAATTTCCAATTACCCAATAAACTACTAACTGATGTCCAAACCCCTTCTGCCAATAACTTTTTATCATAAAGTTTCAGAGAGAGTAAAGCTAAGATAACTCCTGGAAAAGCGACTATAAAAAAAGCCCAACGCCAATTATAGTAAAAAGCGATCCAACCGCCAAGCATAGCCCCAATAGTGCCGCCTGCAAACATGCCTGCATTAAACACTCCTTGGGCCTGGGCGCGCACAGAAGGTTCGAAATCGTCTGAGATCATAGCAGTGGCAGCAGGAGCATACCCTGCCTCGCCAATTCCAACCACCGAGCGGACACCAAGCAAAGCTTTAAAGCTCGCCGCGAATCCTGAAACCAAAGTGGCCACGCTCCAAAAGCCGACAGAAGCAGCAATAATATTTTTTCGGGGGTAGCGATCAGCTAAAACACCAAGAGGTAAGGATGCCAGAGAGTGGACCAGCATAAAAATTGTCCCAAGCAAACCAAGCTGGTAATCTGAGACATGAAATTCCGCTTGAATGTTATGAAACAATGGAAAGATCACCTGTCGGTCGACATAGTTAAAAAAATTAATGAAAAATAAAACCCACATTACAAATTTTTGCTGATTTGATAAATTTTTAAGCATGATGAAAGATAGGATTGACAAACTTCTCATCTTATGCTATCATATTTAGCCAACTAAAGGAAACCTATGACACGATTGTACTTACTAATCTTATTGCTCACAGTCGTCTACTCTTGGGAAGAGATGAAATATGTCTGGGTTGTAATTTTCCGAAAACTTCGAAATAAAAATCCAAATTATCAAAAAAATTCTGAACTAGACGCGCTCGTCATGGACATTGTGCTTATCGCTACGATTCCTATCAGTTTGGCGTATTTAATCTTGTCAGAAGGATCACTGCCGCACAAGCTGATAATAGTTCTAAGCGAAATACTGCTGCTAAGCTTGGCCATCAAAGGCATTGAAACCTACAAATTCCGCAGACGATTTACGAAAGACTATACTGGTAGCGATAAAATCGTAGCCATCATCTTTAGTCTTGCAGGCCTAGTCTCTCCTTCCTGGAAATTGGCCGTGAAAACAGTCAGCTCAACTGCCAACTTGAGCAAATATTTGTTTGCACTCGCGTTGCCTCTGATTTCCGGCTTGGTCTTGGCAGTCACTATTCGCAAATTTGGACTAGAAGAAATGCAAAGCAAACTCGATCAGCTGATCATAATCGCGGTCTTGGCATTGATGCTAAATATCACCATCGAAATCCTAGAAACGATCTTTAAATCCAAAAACCTACGCATCTCTGTCCTGATGCGAGTGGCTTTGGGCATCCTCATCATCGCAGTATTGCGCTAAGGCTACTGCTGACTGTCCAGATACTGCATCAGTTCTCTAAACGTCACACAGCGGACTTCTGGTTTGATACAAACATTTGCCGCAAAATCTCTCATGGCCTCCCAGTAGACGCCATCATTCCACTCTGAAAAATGAGAACCGATAAACACCGGGGCACGGTTATTCTCATAATTATTTTCGAAATAGTTATAGTAAGAATTGTAGGTGTCGGTATAAAACGAATTCCATAATCCGTCACCCTTTTTCGCAATGTCTTTGGCTCCAGATTGTTTGAAATAAAAATTATAATCCATAGAAAGCAGTCGGCTTTGGGTGTTTGCATAATTAATAGACGCCAGTGGAAATTCCCAGATTCCATTGTCTAGTTTCTTCGGCCAATCAGTCGCTTTTCCTACTAAACTCGTGTCGTACCCAAAACCATACTCCTTCAGGGCAGGCCAGAGATAATCATTGTGGCCGAGCTCTGGTGCTCGAAAGCCTATCAGATCCTCGGGCTTAAGATTTAATGTGTATTTATAAGCATCTTCCGGCGAGACGTCGTTATTTGCTGCAATGTGAAAAATTAAATTATTAAACTGAGAAAATTCTTGTTTCCAGTCGTCCAAAGACCAAAGTGATCCATTAAAATGACCGTTGGCATGCGAGCCAATCTCATGACCTTCTGCAATAGCACGATTTACATAAGCCACGCGGGCTTCGATATCTAGATTACTGTTACCAAACCCAATAAGAGAAGAGCCTGCTGGTTTTTCTGGTGGCATATATTTTTCTGCTTTTCTGAAATTTAGAAAATAAACACCGCTCAAAAAATAAGTAAAGTGCACAGGATGATTGTTCTCATTCATTTGCTGGGAAAAGTCCAGAGTCTTCTGCCACATGGACAGAGAATAAGAGCCATCGAAAGCCATGACCACAAATTGTGGTTTTTTACCAGTTGCAGGTGGCTGGGGTTGGACTGGAGGTAATTTATTTACAACCAGTGGTGTTTGCCTATTACAAGCCCCAGCGATCAAAACTACTGCAAATATTATCATCAAGAGTTTCTTCTTCATAAAAGCAATATAACAAAAAACACCTGCGATTGTCACTTCAGATTATTCTCTCCTTCCAGGAGAGATGCCCCGAAGGGGCAGAGAGGTTGAGTTTAGCGACCCCGAAAGGAACAAAAAAGAAAAAAATTCCACGGCAAGCGTGAAATTTTTTCTTCTGGCAGCCCCACGGGGAATCGAACCCCGATTACCAGGATGAAAACCTGGCGTCCTAACCATTAGACGATGAGGCCATTCATCGTAGTTGAACTTTGATATTATACAAAAAAAATCGTCTCTTTTCAAGGCTGTAATTTGTAAAAAAGAAGAGGCCCGAGCATTGCTGATCGGGCCACCAACTGAATGTTGGATTTTCGCCTTGCGGGTGCAAGGACTTAGGTCTTACTCCTCCTTGGAGGGCGGGACGACTTTGCCTTGGACCTGCAGCATGCCGAAGCGCTGCAAGAGCTGTCGGCGATACTCCGTCGTCTCAACCGCTGAGAACCGCATTCCGTTGATGACTGACGTCGCCACAGTCCACAACTCTGGCGCGTCGTCGATCGAGTACGCCAAGTGCTCGGACTGCAGGATATCGTCACCCATCGGAGTCGCTGGCAGCGGGCTGGTGCAAAAGATCGAGAAATTCACTCGCGTCGGATACCGACTGATGGTGTCTGCCAGCATTGCGAGATTCTTCTCCAGCTGTCTGCGGTTTTCTTCCGACTCAGCCACACCGCCGATCATGATGGCGATGTTGAAGAACGGAATTCCGCTGTAGAGAAGCCGCAGAATCAGCTCTGGTACGTGGTACTGCATTCGCTGCAGCTTGATGAGCTGGGTTTCGTGCAACGGCGCGTCTTCGAGTGGTACGAGTAGCCGATGTGCGCCAGCGAATGCTCTTTCGTCCTGTCTGCTCCACATCAGAGCATCGAACAGCGCCTCCTTGAACGCGCCCGACCCCTCCGTGAACAGTTGCACTTCAAGCCCGGACGGAAATTCCCAGACCAAACCCATTTCTCGCATGGCCTGGAAGATCTTAATCAGTTGCCCTTGATTTCGAATCAGCAGATTCGGATCAGTGAAGCCGATCATCCGACAGCCTGCTCTCTGATAGTGCTCCATGGTTTTGATGACGTTTGCGACCGGGAGCTGCCAGACCGCTGTTTGCCGGTCTGTGCAGTAGGTGCATTCACGCGGACACCCTCGCGAGGTTTCGGCGTAGGCAGTGAAGCCGCCGTTTCGGAGAACTCCGGCATGAAGCGGCCCGCCGCCACTCTCGACAAATCGCTCAAGCACCAAACCTTTGAGCGAAAAGTCTGGAAGATTCGGACGGAAAGACCTCTGGATATCGCCCCGAATGATTCGTTCACGCAAAGGTGAGACCTGGTCGAGCGTTCGCAGGAAGAGCAATAACGAGATCTCGCCATCGCCCTTGCCGATGTAGTCAGTGCCAGCGTCAAAGTAGAACTTCTGCCGATTTTCCGCGGCAGCATCACGGCCACCGACAAGCACGAGAGCTTTCGGCCACTGTGTTTTGATCGCCCGAATGGTTTCTGCCACTGCGTTTGCTTCTGCAGTGAAGTTCGCTGTCAGAACGTAGACGTCGGCGCCGCAGAGCCTGATCGGGTTTTTGTAGTCGCCGATCAGGTGTCGCGTCAGTTGGTAGTCGCCGTACTGCAGCGGGGGTAGATACTCGGTGAGCGACATGCGCCAAGCCGATGGATCACCCAGACTGCGCAGATCCAGGAACTCAATTTCGAAATCGTTCTGGAGAGCTGCTGCTAGCGCGACTTGGCTTTGCGGCCAAGTGTTGGTGCGTACTGGACTCCACGGCTCCACGCCGTGCAGTAATACTGGACACGGATGGGAAACCAATGCAATCTTCATGAGTCACCTCGTCGCTCGAAGCGACAAAAATATGCGAAGGCAGTTGTTGCTGCCATGCGCACAGCATCGTCTTTCGGTGTGGTGCTTGTTTCGCCGACTTGGAGGTTTCGACCGTTGATGGTCAATTCTCCCCACAAGAGCGTTACGTGCTCGTCACCCAGATGCGCCGTGAAATCGTAAATGCCAGGTCGACCGATACCGAGTGTAAAGAGCTTCTCATTCGACGAATTGAGAAGACCGATGCTCACGACGTTGCCGTCATAATGCACCTTACACTCGATAGGGCCGATCCGCATCGTGATCTGACCGACCTTATGTTGTGTCATTTCTCACTCACTCGAATGAGTTACGGAACCATTCCGTAACTAAAAATAATACTCTGTTCTTCTTTAAAAGTCAATGCTTATTTTATATAAAACTCCTCGAAACAAGGCGGATTTTATGTTAGACTAATCGCATGAAAATCCTCGCCATCGAAACCAGCTGTGATGAAACCGCAGCTGCTGTCATAAAAAACGGCACAATCCAATCAAACATCATTGCCTCGCAAGCGAAATTGCATGCGAAATTTGGTGGTGTCGTTCCAGAGGTCGCAGCCAGGTCACACTTGCCTGCCATGATTCCGACTATTGAGCTGGCTCTGAAAGAAGCTGGCACAAAACTGTCGCAGATTGATTACATCGCAGTCACGCAAGGACCAGGACTTGCCACATCACTCATGGTCGGCATTGATACAGCGCATGCATTAGGTGCTGCTTTAGATATTCCTGTGATGCCGATCAATCACCTCGAAGCGCACATATACGCCAACTTCGTAAAGACCTCCCCCAGCCCCTCCTTAAAAGGAGGGGTGTCGAAAAATTCTCCCCCTTTTAAGGGGGAGTTAGAGGGGGTCCAGTTTCCAGCTATCATCCTCATCGTCTCAGGCGGTCATACTCTGCTCGTCCAGATGCGCGACCACGGCAAATATCATATCTTGGGAGAAACCGTGGATGACGCAGCTGGTGAAGCTTTTGATAAGACAGCTAAGATGCTCAAGCTTGGCTACCCAGGTGGACCACAAATTTCCAAGCTTGCTAAGCATGGCAACCCCAGAGCTTTCAACTTTCCGCGCCCCATGATTAACTCTGGTAACTTTGAATTCAGTTTCTCCGGCCTTAAAACAGCTGTGCTGTATAAAATCATGGAACATGGATCATGGAACATGGAACAAAAAGCAAACATTGCAGCATCAGTGCAAACTGCGATCGTCGACGTGCTCATGGCCAAGCTCGAAAAAGCAATTCAGCGATACAAACCCAAAACCATCATGCTCGGTGGCGGTGTGGCGGCCAATGCACTTCTTCGCGAACGCTTCAAGCAGCTTGCTATCACCTATAACCTATCACCTAGTATTCCTGCTTTCGAATACTGCACAGACAACGCCGCCATGATCGGCCTCGCTGCTTACTATAAACTTAAAAAAGGCAAAGTTCAGACAAAAAATTTCTCAGCTCAACCCAATTTGCCTCTGCGCTAAGGCCCTGGTATACTGTATCCAAAGCGATTCGGGCGTCACCCGATTTCTATCTAGAACGCTGCAGGAAGAATCAAGTAGACCCTGCCGGAAGAACTCCGTAAAAACCAGAACTAAGCTAAAGCTTAAGATGGCACCGTCCGGTCATCCGACCCGACTCTTAACACCCTCGAGGTGTTTTATTTTATGCAAGAAATCGCCACAACTTACGACCAATCGAAAGAATCCGAAATTTACAAACTCTGGGAACAGTCAGGGTACTTTTCCCCCGAAGGGGGATCCGCCTCCGGCGGAAATCCTGACAGTTTAGAAGGGAAACCATTCTCGATTGCCATGCCACCACCGAATGCCACGGGCACTCTGCACATCGGTCATGCTTTCGAAGCATCTATCCAGGATGCTGTGACCCGCTACAAACGAATGCAAGGATTTAAAACCCTCTGGCTTCCTGGGACTGATCATGCAGCGATCGCGACGAATACCAAGGTAGAAAAAATCCTCATAAAAGAAGAAGGTAAAAACCGACATGACCTCGGACGAGAGGCATTTGTAAAAAAAGTCGAAGAATTCGTCGACCAAAGCCGCGGAACTATCCAAACCCAGCTTCGGACAGTCGGCGCTTCACCAGATTGGTCACGCGAAGCATTTACTTTTGATGAACCCAGAAACCTAGCCGTGCGCACAGCTTTCAAAAGAATGTTTGACGCCGGCCTCATTTACCGTGGAATCCGAGTCATCAATTGGGACCCGAAAGGCCAGACTTCTGTTTCAGATGACGAAGTCGTGCACAAGAAAGAATTAGGACAGCTTTACACTTTCAAGTATTCAGCAGACTTTCCTATCTCAATCGCGACTACCAGACCTGAAACTAAAGTCGGCGATACTGCTGTGGCAGTGCATCCGAAGGACAAACGCTACGAAAAATTTGTCGGAAAAGAGTATGATGTCCAATTTGCTGGCACAAAACTTAAAATCAAAATCATTGCTGATGAAGCAATTGACCCAGAGTTCGGTACAGGTGCACTAGGTGTGACTCCAGCTCATAGTATGGCTGACTTTGATATTGCCGAAAGGCACCATCTACCGAATATTCAAGTTATAAATGAATACGCCAAAATGACTGAAGCTGCTGGACCTCTAGTGGCTGGCAAAAAGACTAAAGAAGCACGCGAAATAATTGTCTCTTGGTTGACTGAAAATAAACTGCTTGAAAAAACCGAAGAAATTGATATGAATATCTCGACTGCTGAAAGATCTGGCGGGGTCATCGAGCCATTACCCAAGCTTCAATGGTTCGTAGACGTCAATAAACAATTCGAGCAGAAAGGAAAAAAGACTTCTCTGAAACAGCTAATGCAAGGGGCGGTAAAAAGCGGTGAGGTCAATATTTTGCCAGAGCGATTTGAAAAAGTTTATTTCCACTGGATTGATAACCTTCGCGACTGGAACATCTCGCGCCAGCTTTGGTATGGTCATAGAATTCCAGTTTGGTACAAGGGAGAAGAAATTTATTGCGACGTAGATGCACCGAAGGGATCAGGCTGGACCCAGGACGAAGATACTCTTGATACTTGGTTTTCTTCTGCTCTCTGGACCTTCTCTACTCTGGGCTGGCCCCATGAAACCAAAGATCTGAAAACTTTTCATCCTACGTCTTTCATGGCGCCTGGGTACGAATTTCTTTTT
>CAYOPE010000026.1:0-12614 GCA_964405805.1 uncultured Candidatus Saccharibacteria bacterium
CAGATTCATCAGGAACGAGGTCGCAAGGAGCGGTCGAGAGTCGACAAGAGCATGACAGGCAAGAGAGTTGAGCTTCGTCTCAGCGCGTTCGCACGGTTCATCGAAGGGGTTACCCCGAACGTCGTGAAGATGGGTGGTGCGGAGATCGAGAACATTAAGCTGGCGCTTCAGCGTCTGATTGCAGAAGCGAAGAAGTCCATCAAGGCGATAGACGAAGCGTAGGAGGATCAATGGTGCATCAGTCGCAGGTGCAACAAGATCCATTGTTTCTATCGTTGAGTTCGTTGAATCTTAAGCCGAAAGCGGCGGAAACGATTACTCAAGCGAGCAAGGTCGGAGTTCTTTCGACCGGCGAGCTACTGAGCATCATTCCGTCGGCGACGCTGAAAGACGAGACGAAGTTGAACGAAACAGTGGAGTGGGTCATGCAGCTGTGCGACGCCCTAGGGATTGTTATTCTGCCGACTTCCTCAAAAAGTCGGATGGAAAGAGAAGTCCGTAGCGGCGAGCGTATCGCTTCATACAAAGCACCCACAAAGGAAGCGGAAATCCGCAAGACCCTCGAACAGAAGGAAGCATCTCCCCGAGAGGAAGCCGAAGAGACCGATGAGGAAGAGCCGTCAGTGGATGAGCTCGATTCATCGACACCCGAGAGCTACCTTGAGCAGATCACGAGAGACGTCCATCAAGACGTGCTCGCTCAGAAAGATGACGGCTTGGCCTTTTTTCTTCGGATCGCAGGTTCTTATAAGCTTCTCCAACACCACCAGGTCGTGGCACTCGCAACCCTGGTGCAAGAGAAGAGCGACGTCGACGCTCGAAACGAAATCATCGTCCACAATCTCCGAGCTTCGGTGATGGTGGCGCGACGCTATCGTGGGCGTGGACTCGATTTTCTCGACCTCATTCAAGAGGCCAATCTGGGCTTGATGAGAGGGGCGGAGAAGTTTGATCCGACCAAGGGGTTCGCGTTCCTGACATACGCTATGTGGTGGATTCGGCAAGCAGTCGTTCGAGCAATTTATGACTATTCCGAACTCATCCGCATCCCGGTGCATGCACGAGAGCTCTGGAATAGGATCATGCAAACCTCGGCGAAGCTCGTTGAAAGTTTGGGGAGAGAACCCCAACCCGAGGAGATCGCGGAGAAACTCGCAAAGCCAGTCGAAGAGGTCGAACGAGCGTTGCGTCAGATGAAGATGACGACGGTCTACCTCGACGACATCGCGCAGAGCGAAGACAGAAACGGTGAGGAGCGCGGGCCTGTTGACTGGTTACCCGAACTTGCACAATACTCACCGTTGAGCCCTGAACAACTGCTTTCAGCCAAGGACGAATTGGCGAAGTTATGCAGGGTAGTGGAGTCGCGGGTTCTGTCGCGACTTTTATCATACTCGGTCCGTGACCAGAACATCTTCCGATGCCACTATGGGCTCGATGGCACTTGGGAATCGAAAACCCTTGAGCAGATTGGAGTTCCGTATTCGCTAACACGAGGTCGCACCCAGCAAATCGTCGCAAAAATTTGGTCAGACATTTCCAAGGCTGACGCCGAGACTGACGAAATCTGGCTAGAAGGCGAACTGTATCGGATGCAGCAACTGGCCGAGTCAATCGATCCCGACGACGCGATTCAGATTATGTCTGGCTTGTCTCTGGCTCAAGCAAAGCCGGCGAAAAGACGAGAGAAGAAAGTGGTGAGCGAACCACGTGTAAGCCCTTCAGACATTATCGGTCTCGTTTGTTCCGGTCTGCGGGTCAGTACGCACCTGATCATCGGTGCGTCGAGCAAGGGGAAAATCGCCCGAGCCCGAGGCGTAGCTGTGCTTTTACTGCACGAAGATTTGGACAGACCTTATTGGCAGATCGCGACTGATGTCAATCGCGACGCCGATGAGATTCGTCAAATCTACGAGGAGACGAAAGAACAGCTCAAGCGAAATGCCCGGTTGTCGGGGCTGGTAAATGAGATGAGAAAGATCTACAAGTAGGAAAGGAGGAGACTAACTTGAACGGGCGAGGACGCAATTTGTTCTCGCCCATTTTTGTTTGTGCTATAATTTGTTTATGCTAAACAAAATTGTACTTGATCTGGAGACACAAAAATCTTTTGAAGATGTGGGAGGGTTTGGGAAGAATCATTTGCTGAAAGTTTCGGTTGTGGGAATTTATTCGTACCCGCTTAACAAATATTTGACGTTCGAAGAAGATCAGCTGTATCGCTTGGGTGAAATGCTTTCAGAAGCAGATCAGATCATTGGCTTTAACACGATTAATTTTGATTATCAGGTTCTGCAGCCTTATCTGAATTTTAAGCTTTCAGAAATTCCATCGCTTGATATCTTGCAGGAAGTGGAGAAATTGATTGGTCACAGAGTCAAGCTTGATAATTTGGCAAAAACTACATTGGGAGTAGGCAAGTCTGGAGATGGTTTGCAGGCTTTGAAGTACTGGAAGCTCGGACAAATGGAAGAATTGAAAAAATATTGCCTGGATGACGTGAGAGTGACCAAGGAACTCTATGACTATATCCAGACTTACGGCAAATGTTTGTATAAAGATTACTTTGAGACGAAAGAATTACAGCTGAAGTTTGCTGAGCCGTCTGTTCGCAAGCCAGCTGCTCGACAAACATCGTTATTCTAAGCCATGAATCCAACTATAACTTTAGGTTCTTTCCAAATTCACTGGTATGGGTTGATTTTGGCCGCAGCGATTCTAGTCGCTTATTTTATTATTCGCAGAAATTCATGGCGATACGGCATCGATAAATCGAGTGTCGATGACTTTGCATTTTGGTTGATCGTCGTAGGAATCATCGGTGCTCGTATTTACTATGTTGCGTTTAGTTATAGTTATTTTTCGCGAAATGTTTCTGAGATTTACAAAATTTGGCATGGTGGTTTGTCAATTTACGGCGCGATTTTAGCAGGGATTATTTTTAGCTATTTTTATGTCCGAAAAAAAGCCTTCAGCTTTAATCAGTTATTTGATCTGCTTGTTTTGGGCTTGCCGCTAGCACAAGCAATCGGTAGGTTTGGAAACTACGTCAACCAAGAAGCATATGGACGAGTAACGAATTTGCCTTGGAAAATCTATATTGAGACTGATCGTCAGTATCATCATCCGACATTTCTTTATGAAGCTCTAGCGGATTTGATGATATTTTTTTTCTTGTGGAAGCTGAAAGACAAAGTAAAAAGCGGCATGTTGGGCTGGACTTATATGCTGCTCTACTCTTTAGCGAGGTTTTTTATCGAGCCTCTTCGCATGGACAGCTTTTTCGTCACTGGTGTTCGCGTAGACCAAGCCATAGCCCTAATTTTGTTTGTAATTTCCGGATCAATCATACTTAGGATGTATCGGCGAAACAATTGATTTTTTGTCTGAAAACTGGTACTCTGCTAAGACCATGTTCAGTAAAATTTCATCCATTACTTTAGCAGTTCTTTTGTTTTTAATGTTGCTCGGCAGCCAGAGCCATCTATATATTTTAGTAAGTTCGACTGTGGTTCTGGTTTTCGCGACCTTTGCTATCAATTTTAAGCGTTTGAACTTTACTTGGCCACATTTGCTGTTGCCAACTTTTTATTTGTCAGCAGTCTCTTCGGTGTTTGCGATCATTCCCAGCCCTACGATTCGGATTAGTTTTCTGATCGGAGCCTCGATTCTTTTTTATTTTCTAGAAATCAAGCTTGGACGCGAAAGCCATTTTTTGCAGAATATATATTTAGTTTCAGCATTCGCACTGTTCCTGGGCATGTTTTCCTTGGAATTTTATTTTAATTTGAGAATTTGGTACCTGGTACCTCTGTCCTTCTTTCTGGCGTACCTTTTGTCCATACAGGGTTTGGCAGGATTTTCACTACCAGCTAAAAAATATTTTTACTTGCTCATCGCTATGGTCATTGCTGAAGCGACTTGGGGACTGGCTTTCTGGCCGACTCATTATTTCGTCGATGCCATAGTATTGTTTTGCATATTTTATCTGTTGTGGCTGTTTGCCTTTTCTGCGTTTTTCGGTAAATTATCAAAAGCGAAAATTTATTGGCAACTAACTTTAATTGTGATTGTCGCGATTATAATTTTAGCCACAGCAGCCTGGAGGCCACTTCGATGAAAATTAATTGGAGCAAATACACACCTTTTCAGCAAAAAGTTTATCGAGCGATTCTGAAAATTCCCAAAGGCCAAGTTTGGACTTATGGGCTGGTGGCTAGAATGATCGGCCAGCCAGGCGCTGCTCGAGCTGTAGGTAATGCCCTGGGAAAAAACCAAGACGCGCCCATGATTCCATGTCACCGGGTGGTAGGGTATAATAGTATGGGAGGGTATAGTGCTAAAGGCGGGGTTAAACGGAAGTTAAGTTTGTTGCGAAAAGAAGGTTATGAATCGTAAACAATTTATTTATACAGTTCTGATCGCGTTTTTCATCGGCGCTTTCGGCAGCATTATCCTGGGCCGATTCCTTTTTCCATTGATTGGCTTGGCGCGGTTTGCGACTAATTCTCCGATCGTCATCAATCGACGTGAAGAAGTGCAGCTGAACGAAGGAGTGAACTTGATTGATCTGATTAAGCAGTCAGGCAATTTTACAGTTGGAATTTATGGAACAAAAAATAATTTTTTGGGAAACGGGACCATAGTTACGTCAGACGGATTGGTCTTGACTGCAAATTCTGTCATTGCTGGCCAAACTCAAGTTTCCGTTTTGACCAATGATGGAAAAAAATTTCCTGCAGCATTGAAGACGAAAGATACGAAGAACAATTTAGTCCTACTGAAGATTGACGCCACTAACCTACCTGTAGTCCAGTTTGAGAACGCAGAAGATTTGAAAGCAGGACAGCGTGTAATTTTCCTTGGCCGAAGCAATGTCAATTTCGAGCACAAAGCCGTGACAGGATTAGTCACGCAGAGCCTAGCCAACCAGCTGACAGGGAAGCAAATTTACACCGATGCCGTGATTGATATAGATTATGTCGGTGGGCCAATTGTGAATCTCAATGGACGAGTTGTTGGGCTCACACTTTCTAACGGTCAAAATATCATTGGCGAAGATTTGCAAACATTTCTCACAAACTATTTGGCGAATACTAAATGACAGATTGTATTTTCTGCAAAATTATATCTGGTGAAATCCCAGCTGATAAAATTTACGAAGACGAGAATGTCTTAGTGTTTATGGATATCCGGCCTGTTGTTAAAGGGCATGCTCTGGTCATCCCAAAAAATCATTCGAAAGATATTTTAGAAACAGATGAGAAGGATTTGCACTTAACTTTATTGGCCGCAAGAAATGTCGCTGATGCGATTATGAAAGCCACAGGCGCTGATGGATTTACGATCAGTACGAACAGAGGCGAAGCAGCAGGGCAGACTGTGTTTCATATGCATTTTCATCTTATCCCCAGGTACAGAAAAGATGGTTTGCAGCCCTGGCCACACCAGGAAACCGAACCGAAAACGAGAAAAGAGATTGCAGAACAAATTAAAAAACAACTTATATGAAATATCTAGTCACTGGCGGTGCGGGGTTTATTGGCTCCAATTTTATTCACTATCTGTTTAACAAATATCCAGATTGTGAAGTGATCAATTTGGACAAGTTGACTTATGCGGGTAATCTTGAAAACGTCAAGCAGTACGAAGGCAATCCTCGCTATAAATTTGTAAAAGGTGACATCGCAGACCCGCAAATCGTATACCAGCTAGTATCGGAGGTGGATGTAATCGTAAATTTTGCTGCAGAAAGCCATGTCGATCGATCGATCGATGATCCTTCAGCATTTATCCGAACAAATGTCCTGGGTACGCAAGTGCTGCTGGAAGCAGCAAGAAAGCACGGCAACAAAAGATTCCATCACGTATCTACTGATGAAGTTTACGGATCGATTCCGATTGATTCTGATAAAAAATGGACTGAAGAGAGTCCATACCAGCCTCGAAGTCCGTATTCAGCCAGTAAAGCGGCTTCTGACCATTTTGTCCGCGCTTATTTTCATACTTATGGCTTGCCAGTGACGATTACGAATTGTGCCAACAATGTCGGTCCCAGAATGTACCCAGAAAAACTATTTCCGTTGGCGATTACAAATTTGATTGAAGGTAAAAAAATTCCTGTGTACGGCGAAGGCAAGCAAATGCGCGAATGGCTGTATGTGGAAGATCACTGCAGCGCCATTGATTTGATTTTGTCGAAAGGCAAGCTCGGCGAGACATATTTTGTCGGTCCTGATGATGAGCAGGTAAACAACCTGGCAGTGATTCAGAAAATTTTACAGCTCATGAACTTTTTCGAGGACCGGATTGAATTTGTAAAAGACCGACCAGGACACGATGCCAAATATTCACTGGACACCACGAAAATAAAAACTGAGCTAGGCTGGAAGCCTTTGTATAATTTGGAGCAAACGATACTTACAACTGTGGAATGGTATCAGATCAACCAAGACTGGTGGAAGAAGATTAAACAAAGTTCAGAGTATCAGTCGTACTACAGAAAGCAGTATGGAAACAACTGAATTTAAAATTACGAAGACTGAGATTTCGGGGCTTTTGGTGGCTGATATCTCGATTATCAATGATGATCGGGGATATTTTCAGGAGAAATTTCACAAAGAAAAACTAGTTGCCGCAGGTTTTCCAGCTAGTTTCGTGCCAGTGCAGCAAAACATTTCGTACAATAGGAAAGCTGGGACTATTCGCGGCATTCACGCAGAACCCTGGGACAAATACGCAAGTATTGTCAAAGGAAAAGTTTACGCAGTGTTTGTCGACATGCGAGCAGGCGATAATTTTGGCAAAAAAGTTGCTGTTGAGATGAATGAAACCAAAGCAGTATTTGTCCCACGCGGTGTAGGCAACTCTTATCAGACTTTGGTCGACGACGTGTACTATCAATATTTTGTAAATGAGCACTGGAAAGCCGGAGAACGATACGTGGGCGTGAATGTTGCTGATTCTGCATTAGCAATTGCTTGGCCGATAAGTTTGGATCAAGCGATTTTATCTGACAAGGATCACGGTTTACCAATGCTTTCTGAGATTAAACCATTTTGATGAAAGTATTAATTCTTGGAGCCAAAGGAAGCCTGGGGCAGACGTTTGCAGATGTTTATCGCGACCATGAAGTCTCGGCATGGGATCGAGCAGAGCTAGACATCACAGACGAAGATGTAGTTATGCAAAAAATTTCACAGCTTAAGCCAGAGTTGATAATTAATTGCGCAGCATATAATTCAGTAGACAAAGCCGAGGAAGAAAGAGCTCTCGCGGATCAGATCAATGGTTATGCAGTAGGATTTATCGCGAAAGCGGCCAGTACTCTGGGCGCGACTCTGGTTCAATATTCCACCGGGCAAGTATTCGACGGCAGCAAACAGGAAGGATATAATGAGGACGATGAGCCCAAGCCTGCGAATGCTTATGGCAAATCCAAGCTTTTGGGCGAAATGGAACTTTCTGAAAACGCGGAAAATTATTATTTGATCCGGACTTGCTGGCTGTATGGAAGACCAGCTGCCGGAAAAAAAAGTTTTACAGACATGATGCTTGAGATGGGACAGAAAGAAGACTCAGTAGACGCTGTGCAAGATGAATTTGGCAGTCCGACTTATGTGAAAGATTTGGCAGAAGCTACCAGAGCATTGATTGAGCAGCGCAAACCTTTCGGGATTTATCATCTGACAAATAGTGGCACAGCCAGTCGCTATGACTGGGCAAAAGAAATTTTTACGATCAAAGGTATCAAATCGAAACTTAGACCAGTTGAATCAACCTTTTTTGAAAGAAAAGCCAAAAGACCGAAGTTCGAAGTTCTGAACAATACGAAATTTATCGAGCTACGCCCGTGGACTGAGGCGTTGAAGGAATACTTGTCATGAAAGGGATTATTTTATCAGGTGGTTCTGGAACAAGATTGCAGCCGCTTACAAAAGTGACGAGTAAGCAGCTTTTGCCTATTTATGATAAACCCATGATTTTTTATCCTCTGGAGACTTTGCTCAAGGCAGGGATCAAAGATATTTTGATCATTGTTGCGCCTGACAGAGCTGGAGATTATCTGCGCTTACTCGGTTCAGGTAAAGAGTTCGGTGCCAGATTTGCTTATGAAATTCAAGACAAGCCTGAAGGGCTTGCGCACGCATTCATTATCGGCGAAAATTTTATTGACAATGACAATGTCTGCATGATTTTGGGCGATAACATTTTCGAAGACGATGTATCAGGAACAATTAAAAATTTTAAGAGCGGGGGACATATCTTCGCGAAAAAAGTCCATGATCCAGAGCGATTTGGTCAGGTCAAGTTTGATGTAAACCTGAAAGCAATTGAGATCAAAGAAAAACCGAAAGAGAAAATTTCTGACTACGCTATCACGGGACTATATATATACGATTCGCGCGTCATCGAAGCAGCCAAGCAAGTCAAACCCTCAGACAGAGGCGAGCTTGAGATCACTGATCTACACAATTTTTATCTTTCGAAAGGCGAACTGAAAGTAGACATCGTCAATGGCGAATGGATTGATGCCGGAACCTTTGAATCATTATTTAAAGCAAGCGAGCTTGCGCGTAAAAAATCAAATGCAACCATTAATTAACGAAACCAAACAGCGATATCTCTCAACCGTGATCGTGGCGGTCGGTGCGTTTTTGGGATTTGAAGCATTGAGCTCTTCGATCGGGATTTATCAGCTGAAGTCGAGTCTTTATCTTTCATTTTATATTTACGCCTTTCATGTCTTTTGGCTGACTTTTCTATTTGACCTGCATTTGAGAAACCGCGGAGTACTTGCCAACGCCAGACTGAATCACAAAGGCCTAAAAATGCTTTGGGAAGCGTTTAAAGATCGTTGCGCACATGTGCGTCGCTGGGATTATCTCCGTCATTATCAAAACTACCTAGTGCTGCCAGGCTTGCTGTACTGGTCTACAGTAATTTTGCTTTTTTTAAACCCTTTCAATAACGGCATAAAAGAACTTTTGGTTTTTTCTTCCACTTTTGCCATGAGTGTGGCCTACTGGTACATGAAAGAACACATCAGCCGCAAGCTCGAGGCCTCAGATCATTGGATTCATGTGCTGTCGCTAGTCAAATTATTTGCTGCTTTTCTAGTTTATTCGGCTGTTTTGGGAGTGACAATACATTATGGTTATGATGTGGTTTTCCTGCTTTCAGCCGTTTTGACTTTAACTTTTCTACTGCTTTATCAAGCATTGTTTCAGCACAACTTGCTTAGTTTTAGTATTTTTTTAAGTGCTGTGATCATCGCGATGCTAATGGGATTTGTCAGTGTTTGGGTTTTGAGCAACTGGAGTTCAGAATATTTTACTGCCGGACTCGTCATGCTGGCAGTTTACAATACACTTTGGGGACTACTCCATCACTACTTAGACAAGACCCTCAGTCGCAAAGTGGTCTTTGAATATTTTGCGATGATGATTTTGATTATTTCGTTTCTATTCGCCAGTCACAACTTTAACCAGCGAGTGATCTAGAACTTCACAAACAGACTTACTACTGCGATTAGAAATAGGACCAAGATATGCGGGTTGGAGCGAATTCCTTCCCGTTTTATTTTTGATCGATGAATAATTATCGCGTCGATGATTAGAAAGCCCATGTATAATACTGCCAGCACTCCGAAGATGATGCGCAAAATTTTTATGACTTGGGCTTCGTTTGAAACTGGGATTACAGCTGGCGGAGTACCTGCTACTTCCGGAGAAGAGAAATTTACAGGAAAATCTTGTGTGACCTTCTGGCCAGTTTTGTTTTGAGCTACGACACTGGCAGTCTGATTTTCCAGATTTTCTCCGTTGTCAAAAGTGAAAGCCCCGAGGTATTCTCCAGAAGTTTTGCCAGGCAGCAGTGAGATTGATTGGGTTTTGAGTCTGGCAGTGACGAGGGCTGGTGAGCCTGAGATGACGACATCGAGATTAACCATTTTTTTGCCAGAAATCATGGTCGAGGTAATTTTTACATCTTTGTAAATTTGAATTGCTGCGGATTTGGCAGCTGGAGTGGGGTAGGCGTAGGGCGTAGGCTTTGGAGTTGGTGTAGGTGTGGGAGCAGGGGTGGGATAAGAATACACAACTTGAGTTCTAGCAAGCTTTCCAAACAAACTGACAACGATGATGCTATCATGATTCGGTTCGAACAGACCATAAATCGAAGCTAGACCCTGATCTACAAAATTACTATTCACAATATTTTCTCTGTGCGTCGGACTGTTCATCCAGGCTGCTACCACGCTCTCGGCAGATGTAAAATCCATAGCAAGATTTTCGCCTAGAGTTTGGTAAGGCGTATAGCCTGCAGCCTCGATTCTAGGCCAGACATAGTGGCCATCAGGATCCACATGTGCAAAGTACGACCGAGCAAGCATATCGTTAGCTTTACCAGTTGCCGCGGTAATTAGCTTACTGTTAGTATTTAATGCTGAGATAAATCGCTGCGTCCTCTCATTGTTTATCCGGTTCATAAGGTCAGTGGCATCAATTCCAGGCGCTGCGAAACTGAAAGAAGCAGGAATCACTAGCCTCAAACTCCAGATTATAATACAAAACGCAGCCAGTGCAGTAGGCTTGATAATCCATGGCTTATAATTGTTTGTTTCAGAGGGGATAAGGTAGTGTTTGATCTTCACAATATAATTCTATCGAAGGACTAAGCTCTTGACAAGTTCATGATTTTGTGCTAATATATTAGGCTGTAATTTAAATATATGGCTCCAGAATATCATCTAGAAATTCAGCGTTTGCTTAAACTCGGTGGCGATCACCTGATTGTTCATGGTGTGCCAGAAGGCTTGCCAGTCGCGGAAGAAAAAATAGTAAATGACCCTCTGGTGGAAAGCATCGATCTACTTAGCGAAACTACAAAGAAGTCCGCGAAGTCATTTTTCATTTATCCGATAATTTTTATTTCAGCTTTTGTCTTTTTTTATGTCGTTTTAAATTTTTCTTCTGTTTGGGCCCAAGTAAAAGGATTTTTTATCAAGCCACAAACTCAGAACCAACAAATTTTAGGTGATCAGCTGGCTCCTTATTATCAATGGATCAACGGCTACTTTTACGCTGTAAATGATCCAACCTTGCTTGATCCAAACAATGACATTGATAAAGACGGTCTCTCAAACATGGATGAATTCATAATGCGGACCAATCCGACTGTTGCTGACTCAGATGGTGACGGGTTTAGTGACGGCATTGAAGTTATAAACGGTGACAATCCATGGGGCAGTGGTCGCTTTACTTCAGAGCAAAAGCAGCTAGCAGAAAAGCTAAATGCGATTTTGATTAATAACCGGATCAGCTATAACATTTCGCAAAATAAAGATGACGGGAAGGTTTCCGGTGCCACCACGAATAAATTCGATTTAAATCAGCCCGGACGCTTGTCGATTCCGAAATTAAATTTGCAAGTAGCTTTAGTCTGGTCAAAAGATCCTGCAGACTTTGAGAAAGATTTGTCCACGGGAGTGATTCATTATCCAGGGACTGCTCTGCCTGGAGAAGTAGGCACGATTTATGTTTCCGGCCATTCTTCTGATTATATTTGGAAAAAGGATCCATTCCATGACGTCTTTGCCAGACTCAACTATCTTGCTCCTGGCGACGATATTTTTATCGATGTCTATGGAGTGGATGGCAAGGTGTATAACTATCGCTATCAGGTGGTCTCGCAAGCTACATATAAGCCAGATGATCAAACTCAGTTCATCGACAATTCTACGAAGAAACTAAATTTGTCCACCTGCTGGCCGATCGGCACACAGAAAGATAGGCTAGTCGTCTCAGCTGTAGAAGTGGGACTATAATCACATAACACGTATCACATAACACATAATAAAAAACAGGCGGACGTCCCATCGGGGACGTCCGCCTTTCAATTCAACCAAACGCGTACCGCTCTTACTTCAGATGGAACCGCACGCCGACGATGACTTGTGCGGTGTGCGGGAACTCGTCGCCAGGGTTCGAAGCAGGCCCAGGCCGGAACGACGAGCGTCTCGTCCAGGAGCCAGATCCGAACACGCCGATGTGGTTTGCGAGTCGGAGCTCGACTTCACCTTCCACACCGTAGAGCGAGGCTGTCTGTCGGTCATCGTGGGCATCCGGATACCCTTCCTGTTGGCCGGTTTTGTCGCGCCGACCAAAGGGCTCGATGAGTCCAGTGACCCGGAGTCTGACATCACCGAAGCGACTGACACTGACAGCGCCGCCGTACGTCACGTAGCGAAGCTCGATGCTGGTGCTTCTCGGTGCGAAGTAGTCGTCGTAGTTCCTGTAGCTGTCCACCCGGCCACTGAACTGCACACTCAGTTCGTCGCTGAGCATGTGTTCCCATCCGGCTTCGATGTTCCAGAACTTGTCGTGGCCGTGTTCCAGGTCCCGCCGTTTGGGAAGAGGGTCGTCGTACCGGATCCTGGTGTTTTTCTCTGCCAGCGAAGTCTTGCCGCGAGCAACCACCGCTCCGACCTGGACTTCGCCGCCGATGACCAAAGCCTGCGTCTCGTGCCACTGCTCGGCGTCACAGTTTTTCGTGACGCAGTCGTACGTGGTGTGAGACCAGCTCTTCAGCCCTCCGACATCCACTGCCACAGC
>CAYOPE010000027.1:0-3124 GCA_964405805.1 uncultured Candidatus Saccharibacteria bacterium
CCAAAGTGCCAAGCATCCGAAGTCCGAAGACCGATGACTACCCGAGAACGACGAGACCACCAGCGTAGTCGTCACGCGCCTCGCCGAGATACGTCCCGTAGTCGAAGTCAGCGCCGTCGTCGCTAGCGTAGAAGCAGAGGGAGTCGTCAGACGACCGCCACTCCATCGCTGCGAGGTCGAGGAGCGGCGTGTTGCCGTCTCGACCCAGCACGTCAGGGTAGGCGATGTAGCAGGCCGCAGCTTCGAGTGCACCGCCGAGCAGGAACTGCTCGGGCAGCGAACTCATCTGCTCACGGTCTGCGTGCACCGAGAAGCCCTGCAGGCAGTTTGGGAAGTAGACGCCGACCACGACGCCCTTGTTGACGGCCTCGATGAGCCGTTCGTGCCGTGAACCCTCGACGATGGTCGTCTGGCCAGCCAGATCACCCTTGCGGTGGTTCGTGAAGGGTCGCTGGAACTGATCGGTATATGACTTGCCAGCGGCGTCCACGAACTCCTCGATGACGATGCCGAGGTCTTTCTTCTCGTCCTCGACCGTCTGCTCGACGGGTTTGCCTGCGAACGACCAATTCACGTTCATCTGCGGCAGCACGAACGGCAATGCCACGCCCTTGAGGAGCTTGGCCGTCGCTTCGTCGCCTTCGATGGCCTTCAGGATCGCCGACGAACGATTGGCGAAGTCCTGTGCCGAGATGAACTGCCCGACGCCGAGATACTTCACGATCCGAGCCAGCCGTTCCTCGTAGCTGAAGATGCTCATCAGCGGCTGCGGAGTGAAGTTGTAGCCTGTGTTGGGCTTCGTGGTGTTGGCCTTGAGGCCGCGCGGCACGATGCGGAAGCCGTGGCGATTGAACAGGCCTGACGGCTTGCTCGTCTTCTCCTTGATCTTGAGCTGCAGCACGTCGTTGACTCGTTCCACACTGACCTGCCCTGAAACGAGAGCCTGCCAATTGTCGCCGAGAGCCTTTCGGGCGACTTCGTGTTGCCCGAGCGTGTCGTCGCCAAAGTTCACAGGCTGGAACTCCACACCTGCTGCGGCGTCCAACATCCGAACGACGTCGTTGATGGTTCTGTCTCCGTGTCTCATTTGCTCCTCCTACAGAGCTGTGATGATGCCTCTGCCCGAGGCGGGGTTGTCTTCGGTTCTATGTTGAAGACTAATAAAAATAGCATATTTATAGCATTTTGTCAATGCTGGCATTTTGTAGTTATTTGAGATAATTAAAAAAGCGGCCGCTATGGCCGCTTTCAAAACAGATTGATAATTTTATTTTTATACTCCCAGTATTTCTTGTGCTCTGCTTATAGCGATAGGTCTTAATTCAGCGTCATCATAATTATCTATATGAGTTCCAAGACATAAGTAGTAAACCCGAATACCCATCTTTACAAAATAAATTCTTGGCATCTGACTTTTACTCAAACCTTTCGTCGCTAAACAATTAACTTTCCAAATTTCGTAAACATTATTTGCTGTTATTCGGTGCAGATTCTTTGGAGTGATTACAGTCATCGGACTTGTCGGATGAAACTGTTTTTGCAAAAGAAGCTCTAGTGATTTCAGAGCTTCTCGTATTGTTGGTATCTTTTTTTCGAGTTTCTCTACTTCTTTGGTAAACGATGGATGCTCGTGGCAACTAATCGCTAACGGTTGGGAAGGTTCCTCGATAGAGAGCAAGTTCATAGGCTATTTCTTTATCTGCTTCTGTTCCAACATAAGGGGCTTGGCTATGACTGATAACTTCAAGTTCAGTCCCGTTAAGATTTCCATATTTAGTAAAGACGCTATCAATAATTTCTAACTCGTCTTTATTAAATACAGAAAGGTCAGGTTTGCCCTTTGCTTTGTATTCGTGCGTCGGGTTGAGATGAGGGGCGTCTTGTATTTCTTTGGATTGAACTTTTTTCGACACAACTAAATCGTTAATAATGTCTGCTAAATTTATTCCTAATGGCCCCATTGGCCTTGCAAAGTAGTGTTCATTAGTGATGGATTTTTCAAATTTTTCATACGCATCAAAATCAGCAAAATACATAAGTTTTGCTAACTTTTTTTTGCCACGCAAGGTCCCTAATTTGTTTATAAAATAGAGAATAGCGTTTTGATATTTAATTGTGTCCACTTTTGATTGGGCCATAGGATTTACTTTTTACTACATTTTTGACCATCTGTCAAAGGGTAGAATCAATAAATAGGCCTATTTTTTGATTTCAGAGAGCTAATATCTACCTTGATTATACCACAAGTTATACGAAAAGATTAACTAAGGCGTTTCAGCCATACAGGCCTGTTTGTCGGTTTATACAGGTATAGAATGGACAATTCTGCCGTGAACGTTGCGAGCCACAATTTTTCGCTTGTATTGTGGTTCTGGTAGTTTAAGGACAAACGAAAACGGTATAAATTTAGGATTTACGGGATTACCAAGATGTCTGATTGTGTCCTGACTATACCTACGGAAAATGACATCAGGTTCGTTTGTTAATTCGATCATACACCACTGAGCGGTGCTGGATGACTAGGATTTTGATCAGATTTTTTTCTAACAAAAAAATTACGCGATAATCGCCGACTCGGAGTTTGCGATAGCCTTTCAGTGAACGGCGTAAAGGTTTGCCATAAATTTCAGGACGGGTCGTGAGACGCTCTTCGATAGCTTTCTGAATTTTTGTTTTCCATTCAGGTGACAGTTTCGGGATATCGTCACGGACAACCAGGGGATGGTAAACAATTTTAAAGGTCATTTCCAAGCCTGATTATGATTTGTGTACCGAGTATTTTTGTTTTGTAAGCGGTGACTAGCGATTCTGTTCCAGACTTCATCTTCTTCGATTTCTAGAGCGATTTCTAAAAGTCGCTCAGCTTTGGTGGCGGTTGGGACCTGATCTCTATGGGCGAGTTTTTTTAAGGCCGAGCTAACTTCGTCAGATAGGCTGACATTGACTCGAGTTTTTGTGGTGGGCATAGTTTTGAGCTAATTTTAAGTGTACCAAAAGTGTATCAGATAAATTTTTTACTGTCAATAGCAAATTTACTTTAATTTTGATAGACTTTATAAGCTATGAACAAACTTAACAAGAACATTTTCCCCGAATTTAGAATTTGGGGTTAAAAAAAACGTTA
>CAYOPE010000027.1:3134-11584 GCA_964405805.1 uncultured Candidatus Saccharibacteria bacterium
TTTAACAAATCAATTTTTCGCGAATATGATATTCGCGGTGAAGAAAAAGATGACCAGCTAAATTTCGAAACTGTGACTTGGATCGCCAAAGCATATGGCACTTTTTTGCGCAGGCACAATATTTCCCAGGCAGTGGTCGGGCATGACAATCGCAAATCTTCAGAAGATTTTTATCAAGCTTCCATCGCCGCTTTGCGTGCGACAGGAGTAGATGTCATAGCCATCGGCACATGCTTAACTCCCATGGTTTACTGGGCGCCACATTACTTCAAAGTCGAAGGTGGGCTGATGGTCACGGCCAGTCACAATCCAGCTGGCTGGAATGGTATGAAGCTTGGCTTTGGATACTCTAAAACTTTGGACGGTAAACAGATCCAGGAGATCCTTGCCCTCGCAGAAAAAGGTGAGTTTGAAGTAGGCGAAGGAAAATTGCGAGAAGAAAATATCACGGCAGTATATATAAATGACATGTTGTCCCGAGTAAAGATTGGTCGTAAATTGAAAATCGTCATCAATACAGCCAATGCTACGAGTAGTATGTTTTCTCCGGAAATTTTTCGAAAATTTGGCTGTGAAGTGATCGAGCATAATACGAATCTGGATCCCAGCTATCCAAATTATGTGCCAAATCCGGCCAATGTCGAGATGATGGAAGATACAGCCAGACAAGTTTTGAAAAATCATGCAGATTTGGGAATCGGGATCGATGCTGATGGCGATCGGCTCGGTGTGGTGGATGAAAAAGGTCAGATCATCTGGCCAGACCGGTGGTTGATTTTGCTTTCTCGTTCAGTGCTCGAGAAAAAGCCAGGCGCAAAAATCGTGTTTGATGTGAAAGTCTCAGAAGCTTTGCCTGAAGATATCACAGCTCACGGCGGTGTGCCCATCATGAGTCCTACCGGGTACAATTATGTGAAGGATCGTTTGCGAGAGCAAGGTGGTAGTTTTGGCGGTGAGCAGTCAGGACACGTCTTTTTTGTTGACGATTACTATGGATTTGATGATGCGAACTTCGCGGGCTTAAAGCTGCTCGAATATATATCTCATCAGGAAAGACCATTGTCTGAGATAGTAGCAGGTACGCCTTACTATATCTCGACACCAGCGCTTCATGCTCACGTCCCAGATGAAGTGAAATACGAAATTGTAAAAAAACTGACTGAAGAGTTTAAGTCAGAAGGTAATCGAGTGATTGATATCAATGGTGCTCGGGTCTATCTGCTTTCTGGTTGGGGGCTAGTCCGCGCTTCATCAAATTTGCCAGCATTGGTTCTGCGATTTGAAGCGAAGACCCAAGAAGATCTCACCAAGATTCAAGAAATTTTTAAACAAAAGCTTAGCAAGTACCCAGAAGTTGCTCAGGACTGGACCTCAGCGTAAAATAATCTATAAAAAACTCGAGGCGCGAGATCGTGGGGAACGATCATCGCGCCTTTGTAGTAGGCAGGCAGCTGGTCAGGCTGTCGCTGATGGTTGCTTATGTGGCTTTCCATCAACGGTCAGTACGTGCTGCCAATGGCTGGGAATGTAGTTACAGTCTGGCGGGCCTTTCGCAAAATCGAGGAAGAGTGTGCGACCGCCGAGGATACGGGCCTTGACTTCCCGTCCGAGAACGCCCGCTTCCACATCATCGCGGGCAGCGTCTCGATGTCGCTCGAACCCGAACATGATGCGTACCGGCTTCATCGTTCCCTCCTCAGACTAGGCGGAAATGTAGCGGCCTTCGACATCTTCTGCATGAGTCAGCAGCTTCACGGGAGCTTCGGCGGTCACAGTGGCCAGTTGAATCCCTCGGTCACCATTGACCAGCGTCAGGTCATGCGGTCCCTGATAGTCCGGGATCTCGAAGTAGACCTTGCTGGGCTCTTGCGGGTCGACGACTGCTTTCATGTTCTGTTGCCAGCGACCGATACGCGGCCCGATTCCGTACAGTCGTTCGAGCAACGTTTGAGCCTTTTCTGGGCTTTCACATTGCGCGCAGACGATCTGGCTTGCCATGGAACCCCTCCCATTAGATCAGCCCGATTTTTTCTTTCACTTCGAAAATCGTCTTATCTGCAGCACTACGGGCTTTTTCAGCACCGTCAGATAGGACTTTGGCAATGTAGTTTGGGTCTTTGACCAATTCTTGGTATCTTTTGCGCATTGGTGCAAAGTAATCGGCGATCGCATCAGCTAGTGTTTCTTTTAGTTCAGAGTATTTGATGCTGCCAGCTTTGTATTGCTTAAGAAAATCATCATGCTGCTTTTTGTTCCCAAAGTGCAGCAGGAGCTCGAAAAGATTTGCTACTCCTTTCGGCATATCGTGAGTGGGGGCATCTGTGGCTGTGACTGCGCGCGAGAGTTTCCTTCGGATTTCTTCCGGCGAATCAAACATGTTGATGTATGAGCCGGGTTCAGACTTACTCATTTTGCGTTCGGGATGAGTCAGACTCATGATGCGGAGAGGTTTAGTCATGTAAGCTTTGACTTCAGAGAAAACTTTACCGAATTTGTGATTGAATTTGCGCGCAATCGTGTTTGTCAGTTCCAGATGCTGAATTTGATCCTGACCCACAGGTACCTTCGTTGCTTTATAAATTAAAATATCAGCGGCCATAAGCACTGGGTAGTCGAAAAGGCCAATGTTGATGTTGGCTTGCTGACGGGCGGCTTTGTCTTTGTACTGGGTCATACGCTCCAGCTCGCCCATAGGCGTGATAGTATTAAAAATCCAAGCTAGCTCAGCGTGAGCTGGCACATGGGATTGGATGAAAATCGTACATTTTTTCGGATCTAAGCCTGCGGCTAAGAAAGTCGCGGCTAGATTGTAAATTTGCTCTTGTTTTTTCTTGCCAGGCTCGAAGTCTTCAGTCAATGAATGTAAATCCACGATGCAAAAGTAGCAGTCTGCCTGATCCTGTAATTCCACAAAGTTTTTCAGAGAACCTAGGTAGTTCCCAATGTGTAAATCTCCTGTTGGTTGAATTCCTGAGAGAATTCGGTCTTTCATGTGTGTAACCATATTATAGGACAAATAATAAAACCGCCCAAATGGGCGGTTAGTATTATCGGTCTCCTTGGCCTTTGTCGCTTATAACATCGAGATATCTTTTTAGACCAAGCTTAACTTTGCTGATAATTTCTCTTCGTTCTTCCTCGCTTGATGCTGTTCTGATTTTTGCAAGTTGTAGCATGCGATTCCCTTTAAAATCTCGTAGCATGTTATCATGTTGTGTCCCAATAACGTATTTGGGAATATTACGTATGCATTCCTCAGCTAGATCAAACGCCTTTTCTATATCAAGATCATCTTTTTGCAATTCCATTTCTAACGCTGATCGGGATTGTTCAAAGGTTGGCTCGTGTTCTGCCATATTAGACCTCGATTACTACTGGCAAAATCATAGGGCGGCGCTCAGTGCGTTGATACAGAAATTCGCCGATTTGGTCTCTGACTTCGGATCGGATATAAGCCCAGTTAGGTTCTTTGTACCCTTTGCCATTCTTGCTTTCCACGACTTTGCGGACCTCATGCTTAACTTCTTTGAGCAGATCTTCTGATCCTTTCATGTAGATGAATCCGCGAGAGATGATGTCCGGAGCTTGAGTAAGTTTGCCGTCTTTGCGGGCAATAGTCATGATAATGACAAACATGCCATCCTGAGCCATGACTTGACGGTCGCGAAGTACGACTTCTCCCACATCGCCAACTCCTAAGCCGTCCACGAAAACATAGCCAGTTGGAATTTTGGCCTCAGAGATTTTAATTCCATTAGCAGTCAATTCTAGCATTTGACCATTGTCGAGCGTGAAGATTTTGTCTTCAGGTATACCCACAGCTTGAGCGATGTTGGCGTGCGCTACTAACATATGGTGTTCCCCGTGAATTGGCATGAAATTTTGAGGCTTGGTTAAACCGATCATTAACTTCAAATCTTCTTGGTAAGCGTGGCCAGAAGTGTGAATGTCTAGCATCTTGTAATACAAAACTTTCGCTCCCAATCGCGCCAGGTTTGAAAGTACAGATGAAACTGAACGTTCATTGCCTGGAATTGGGTTGGCAGACACAACGCAAGTATCGCCTTTTTTAATTTGAATTGTCTTGTGTTCACTTCGGGCGATTCGAGCCAAAGCAGCTGCTTCTTCGCCTTGTGAGCCAGTGGTCAGGATTACTACTTGGTTATCTGGCAGTTTTTTCGCCTGTTCCATTTTGATAATCATGCCTTTAGCAGGAAGCTTGAGGTAATTAGTTGCTAGACAAATTTCAATGTTATTGACCATAGACCTACCAGTAACCACAAGTTTACGGTTACTTTTGTAAGCCGCATCAATCACTTGCTGAATACGAGAAATCAGAGTGGAGAATGTGGCGAAGATGACGCGGCCCTGGGCGTCAGTCATGATTCGATCAATAGTATCGCCCAAAGTTTTTTCCGAAACCGAATATCCCGGCTTTTCGGCGTTGGTAGAATCGCTCATAAGTAGCGCTACTCCTTCGCCACCATATCTTGCCAGTTTATCAAATTCTGAAGGACGACCATCCACTGGCGTATGGTCAAACTTCCAGTCTGTAGCATATACAAGTAGACCAGCCGGAGTATTGATGGCCAGTCCCACGCCATCAGGAATGTTGTGGTTGATGCGGAAGAATCTGATGCGGAAATTGCCCAAAGTCAGAATGTCATCTTTATTCAATTCATGAATTTGGCTTCTGCCGAGCAAATGAAATTCTTCTAAGCGCTTTTTTATGAGCTCGCCTGTCAGTTTCATAGTGTAAATTGGTGGATCACCAATTTTTGGCATGATATAGGGAATGGCACCGATGTGGTCCAAATGCCCGTGAGTGATAATCACTCCCTTGATTCTTTTTTTATTTTCTTCCAGGTACTTCGTATTTGGAATGATGTAATCAATCCCTGGCATGGTCTCATCTGGAAATCCAAGACCCATGTCAATTACAAGAATATCATCACCGTACTCCATGACGGTCATGTTTTCGCCGACTTCTTCGATACCTCCGAGAGGTATGACTTTGAGAGTGGCTTTACTGTCGACTTTTGGTTTTTCTGCTATAGCTGTAGCAGTGTGCTGCCTTGCGGCAGGTTGTGGTTTTTTAAAAATCACAAATAACCTTTTGTCGTAACTGTGTTACTTTACGAACTAAATAATAATATTGAGCGTCTAAGCAGGGCTGAACCGCTGGCTTAAAATCGCTAATTAACACAAGATAAAGCACAAACTTACGTTTATGTTCTAGCTTTTATTAACTTTTCCAAGAATTCACTGTATATATATTATACACCTAAAATCGATTCTAGTCAATATCTACTGATTCTTTGGTGGGCACGGAGAGATTTGAACTCTCACAGGATTGCTCCTACACGCTCCTGAAGCGTGCGCGTATACCAGTTCCGCCACGTGCCCTCGACTTAATAATACCACTGATTTAGATTTAGGAATCGTTCTGAAGGATGAATTATATTGGTTAAATCGATCCCTTGCAAGTTTTTTGGAACATTATAAAGGTAAATTGAGCGCACGAGGAAAATAGCTGGCAACTGGTCATTCAAAATTTCTGCAAATCGCTGATAGTTTTTTTGACGAAGAGTGGTATCCGTAGTCTGCCGAGCTTGAGTCAAAAGTTTATCTGCTTCGGTGTTGGAAAATCCAGAAAGATTTAGTCCTGGATCGTGGGACTGGCTCGAATCCCAGAAAGCAAACGGATCTGGATCGCTGCCGACGTTTTCTGAAAACAACAAAGCATCAAATGCACGTGGTCGAATGTACTGATCTTCTAAATCGTGAGATGAAACGACAACTAAATTGATTTTTATACCAAGTTTTTCCCATTGGGTTTGTAAAACTTGCGCTGTTTTCACATTAATCACTACATTTCCATTTGTCGCTAAGCTGAATTCCAAAACTTTTTTGTTCTTTGTACGCAAATGACTCGCTGGATCGATTTTCCAACCTGCTCTGTCCAAAATTTGTCCAGCTTCATCCAGGCTGTAATGAACTGATTGCGTTATGCTTGGATTATAGCCCAAACTTTTTTCGAAAATAGGACTGACTGCGGGGACAGCATTGCCTTTATAGACTTCGTCGATTAAGGACTGTCGATCTGTGACAAGCCATAGAGCTTGTCTGACTGCTTTTTCATTTAATATCGGATTTTTTGGCAAATTGAAAAACACAGCTTGATATTGCGGTAGGTTTATTCGATATTGATTCGTTTTGTCGGACTGAGACAAGAAGATTTTCTGGTCAAACGGCTCGAATCCTAAAGACTGAATCTCCTTGCCTTGATAAGCAGCAATCAGACTGTCGTAGCCATCGTAAAATTTAAAAGTAATTTCGTTTAGATAAGGAGAACCGAGATAATATTGATTGTTGGCGCGGAGAGTGATGGATTTAATAGTTCCATCTGAAGTTTTTTTAATTTCTGAGACTACAAATGGTCCTGAGCCAACAGGCTTGAGGTTAGTATCGGCGAGTCTGAAATTTTGTGCCCCGTAATCTTGCCAAATGTGTTTGGGTAAAACGCCCAAGGCAAAATTTGTCATAAATGAGTTAGAAACTTCTCTTAGTGTAAAGGTCAGAGTCTGATCATCGATTTTAGTAATTTTTACCCGCGACCAGTTGGGACGAAGTGGGGAAGAGTATTCGCCGTTTTGAACAAGTTGAATGGTAAATAGAACATCGTCTGCATTCAGAGGCCGACCGTCCTGCCACTTCAGGCCTGGTCTAAGATTGAGAGTATAAGTTTTCTGGTCTTTACTGATACTGGGTAAGCTTGCTGCCAAATCTGGAACTAAGTTTTCATCCTTGTCGAATTTCAGCAGCTGCGCGTAAACTAGTCGACTTAAATCAGTATCCACTGAAGATGTGGCTGCTAGTATTGGGTTGATAAATTGTGGCTGACCAACCAAACCTTCGATCAGCTCTCCACCTGAGTGTGGTCCAGGCCCGCGGTGGGTGATGGCTACGATAAATAAAAAACCGCCTGAAAGCACGAAAACAAGAAGGGCGATGACGAGGATATAGATTTCTTTGGGAGAAAAATTTTCGAGAATGTGTGGAACCTGCTGGCGGGTAATAGTTTTTATATTAGTTACCCCAGACCACAAATGCTGCCAGAACGCCTTGAATTGTAACCAAAGGTTACGCATCTAAACTATTTTAGAAAAACTATAACAGCAGAAAGAAGGATAAAAATTACTACTAAAATAATTGTGAAATAATGTAAACCTAAAGCAATACCACGCTTGGAACGATAGACACCGCCATCGCCGCCAAAGACAGTGGAGAGGCCGCCCTCGCGTTGCTGGAGGAGGATACTGATGACAAGCAGGACATCAATTACTATAACAGCGAAAATTAGGATATTTTTTGAGAGATGCATAGTTTAAAAGTTGCTTAGATATTTTGCCAGAAAAGATTTGTCTTGTCAAAGGGAAGCCTTGAGCTTTTCAGCCGCTTTGGATCCGATGATTGCGGCAAGCTCAGTCAGCGAGGCTTGACGAGCTCTTTTGGCAGAGCCGAATTTTTGGAGCAATTGCTTCTTTTTATGCGGTCCGATGCCGCTGATTTGATCGAGAGCTGAGGCCAGAGATCCTTTGGATCGCAATTGTCTGTGAAACTTGACTGCAAAACGGTGAGCTTCGTCTCGGATTCTCTGAAGCAGGAAGAGCGCGATGGAATTTGGTGGCAGGACGATGGGATTTTTCTGTCTAGGCAAAAAGATTTCCTCTAGTCGTTTAGCCAAACCGATGATGGGTATATTCGCAATCCCGAACTCGTTTCGGGATCTATTTTTAGATGCTGAAATAAATTCAGCATTGCGTATCGCAGTAATGGCAGCGCTCAGCTGGCCTTTGCCGCCATCGATCAAAATAAGATCTGGCAGTGGCCAGTCGTGACGAAATCTTCGTTCCAGCATCTCTCGCATCATGGCAAAGTCATCTGGCTTTGGTAAGGAGTTATTTCCGCCGGAGGCGGATCCGCCTTTGGCGGAGATCTTAAATTTGCGATACTGGCTTTTCTCTGACCTGCCAAAGTCAAAGACAATCATAGAGCCTACAGGATTGGTGCCTTGGATGTTGGAAATATCATAAGCTTCGATTCTGCCCGGCAGTTTTTCTAATTTGAGGACTCGTTGCAGCTCCTTGAGCGAGGAAAGTAGTCGGGCTTCCTCGAGTAAGTGCTTGTCAGTAGTGGATTCGAGATATTGCTTGGCATTTTGTTCGCCAAGCTTGATGAGATCAAGCTTCGGGCCTCGGGTGGGGGTGAGGAGTTGTATCTCCCCTCCTTTTAAGGAGGGGCTGGGGGAGGTCTTTGGGTCAGGACCCCCTCTTAATCTCCCCCTTAAAAGGGGGAGAAATTCAATTTTCCCAGGCAACAGCAATTCCCTTGGCCAGCTAGATGCCTCGACATAATCCTTGGGAAAAAATTCTCCGAAGATTTCCTCC
>CAYOPE010000028.1:0-9731 GCA_964405805.1 uncultured Candidatus Saccharibacteria bacterium
TATTGAAACGCTTTCGTCGACGCTCGACTGCGACTGATGTCTTGTCTCGCTTCTGCCCGTTCGAGTCCGAACGGGACTCAGCTAATTCTTATGGTGGAGTGGCTGGGACTCGAACCCAGAACCTCGTCGCAACTAATATACACTTCGCGATTTGCTTCGCAAATGCGCTACGGTATAATAGTTGCTCCTCTCAAAACAAAATGCTAAAGCATTTTGTTTTGGTTTTTAGCGGCAACTGCGGGATTTACCCCGCACCAAATAATTACAGAAAAAACCTAACGTTAGTTAGGTTTTTTCTGGTGCGCCCAGTAGGATTCGAACCTACAACCAACTGCTTAAGAGGCAGCTGCTCTACCATTGAGCTATAGGCGCATAATTATTTTGGTGCGGGGCCAGTTGAGATACCACTCCCCGAAAGTTTAATTATTTGATTAAAGTCATCGTTTGGGGAAACTATATTTTTTCGAATCGCACCGCACTTCAGACATTTGTGAATGATGACGTATTCGCCATGATCCATCTGTGTGGCAATAGGCTGCATTAACCCCTGACAATTTTCAGATCGGTCTCCAGGATTTACATCCACGTGTTTGCTATACAGACACTTCGGGCAATGATTGGTATAGCCATTGCCATGTACGACATTACCACAATGGTCACAGATAAAGTTTTCTTTTTTCTTTTGAAACGTTTTCATTTTGCTGTTGGTGCGTCCGGCAGGAATCGAACCCACATCACTGGTTCCGAAGACCAGCGCTCTATCCATTGAGCTACGGACGCTTGATTTAACTTATAAAATATACCATAATTTGGGCATGAATAGCAAAGATGACCGAATCATGAATGTCGAGGAATTATGCACGTTTTTCGGCGTATCGAACCAGACGATCTGGCGCTGGTGCAAGGCAGGTAAAATTCCGGCTTTCAAAATAGGCAGTCAGTGGAAAATCAGACAATCAGACTTAAACAAAATTATTAGTCAGAAACTAAGTAAAAAACGTGACGGAAAAAACCTCTCCCTCTTCTAACATCTATTTATTCTACGGGGAAGACAGCTTCTCATTGAAAAGAAAAATTGATCGCTGGAAAGAAGAATTCGCTAAAAAATACGGTTCTTCCTCGATCAGTTTTTTTGACGCGCAAAGCTTGGATGAAACTGAATTGGTTAAACAATTGCAAAATGTTCTGGCCCCTTCATTGTTTGCCAGTAAAAAGTTAATCATCATCCGCGACGGATTGCCCAAGAAAGCTGACCAAGAAAAATTGTCTGAATTCTTGCTTGATTTGCCCAGTCATGTATCGAAAGATGACTTTGTGGTTTTCTGGCAAAGCAGCAGGCCAGACGGTCGGCTGAAATTTACCAAACAATTTAAAGCGTTGACGCAAGTCACAGAGTTTGAACTGCCTCACGGACAAGTTTTAAATCAATGGATCAAGGCTATGGCGAAAAATTTGGGCACTGCGATTTCGGATGCAGCAGCAGAGAGGTTGGCGGTATTCTTGGGCCGGGATCTTTTTGAAGAAAAAAAAGTCGCGGGCAGGGTAGTTGAGCGAAAGGAAGCGTTTGATCTGTGGGAAGTTTATTCAGAGCTTCAGAAATTATCGAGCAACACTAGTGTGATTGAACCGAATGTGGTGGAAAGCTTGGTTAAACCAAAGATTCCCGATTCCGTGTTCGCACTCACAGATGCTTTGATTGCGAAAAATCAGAAAGCCACGTTTCAAGCTCTGGAAAATTTTCTTTCCACTTCCACGTCTGAAGAAAAGAGTCTTTTGATCCAAGTGATTGGTCTTTTGTCTGAGCAACTTCGCAGTCTGCTTGTGGTTTCTTTGTTTCAAACTCAAGGACTAAGCAATGATGATATCGCCGAAAAGCTTAGCTGGACTTCTGGTCGCGTGTTTATCACGGCTAAGCACACCAGAAATATTTCTGTGCCGAAAATAAAAGGCCTTTTAGGCCAGTTACTTTTGATTGATTCACATCTGAAAAGCCAGGATAGCAATTTTAAACTTGAGATTGATTTGTTCTTAGCTCAAGCCACTATTTAAATTCGTAGTGCTGCCACCTTTCCTACCAGCACGTCTAGCTTTTTCGCGGTCGTTGGCGAAATTCCCCGGATTATTTTTTTTGCCCTGAGCTTTGCCGCCTTTGCGGCCGGCATCTGCATGCCCTTTGGAGTCTCCAAACCATGCTGTCATATATTTATTCTCCTGTTTACTCAAACCTTTCAACGTTATTGTAAACCTGGCGTTACAGTAGTCTCGTGATTAGAAAAATGAAACCCACGCCCACAATAGTCATGAAAATCGTTTTGACAGAGGACTTCTGGCTGTGCGCTTCAGGCAAAATGTCAGAAGCGCCGATGTACAGAAGAAAACCAGCGAAGAAACCAAGATAAATTAGCAAGCCCCGGGCTTGAAGATGAAAAAACATTGTCGAGAGACCTCCTAGTATCGGTGCTGCAGCGTCGAGAGCGAGAAACCACAGAGATTTTTTCTCTGAATTTTTATTGACAAGCATGAGTGAGACAGTGTTGATGCCGTCTGAAAAGTCGTGAGCGATGACTGCTATGGCAACCAGAATTCCGACGGCGCTTGATACTTGGAAGCCAAGCCCGATACCCACGCCATCCAGGAAAGAATGGCCAGCAAGCGCTAGAGCTGAAAGCACGCCGACCTGTGGATGGTGATGTGGGCCATAATCTTCTTCGTGAGAGTGGTGAATCAGAAGCCATTTTTCCAGAATATGGAAAATCAGAAACCCTGCGACCAGGGCTACCATTGGAACCATGGTTTGGATACTATGTTTCTGGAGAAGCTCAATAATTTCTGGTAGCAAATCAAATGCGATAAGGCCAAGCAATACACCGGCTGTGAAGCCGAGAAGCAGCTGCATTTGCCTACGATAGCGCAAACTAAACAGCCCGCCTAAAAAAGTGGAAACAAAAGTTAGAGCTGTAAGAAAAATTATCATGATCAGATTATACCAGCCATTGACTTTTCCGCCAAACAGGGGTATAATTATACTTGAAATGAAGCCTATATGACACAGCATTTAGGCTAAATGTACTTCCGCCTGTGGCGGATTTTTTTGTAAAAATTAATCGGTCCCGTAGTTCAATGGACAGAACCGTGGACTTCTAAGCCACTGATGTTGGTTCGATTCCAACCGGGACCACCAAAAATATGAAAGAACCAAAAGTAGTTTGGCACAGTCTAGGTCATTCAGTCTTAGTTTTACTTTACGTAACTTTGGTAGGCACTGTGATGAGACACGCCAATCAATGGTTTCCGCATGATAACTCTTGGACTCCAGTAGCGGTGCTTATGTTGTTTGTACTGTCGGCGGCAATTACAGGTACGCTGGTGGTAGGTAAGCCAGCGCTGATGTACATGGAAGGAAAAAGAAAAGAAGCTTTGCAATTTTTCGGCTTTACGGTCATGTGGTTGGCAATCTTAACTTTCATCTCTCTTCTGATTCTCAGTACTACTAGCCGATAAAGCAAACTTGGTGGGTGTAGCTCAATGGTAGAGCACCGCTCTGTGGCAGCGAAGGCTGCGGGTTCGATCCCCGTCACCCACCCCAAGAATATGTTATTTGTAGTAATAGGAACCAGTGCAGGTAAAAGCAGGGAAGAGATTATGGCTATCTACCCTCGACATAAGGAATTTATGGATAAATTTATAGCTCGAGGAGACGTGGTCGGAACCGGGCCGTTTCTAGATTTAGAAGGCGGCAATATGGCATTGTTTAGAACTCGAGAGGCGGCAGAGGAATTTGCCAAATCAGACCCATTTTTACTCGAAGGGGTAGCGAACGAATACAAGATTAAAGAATGGGGTGACAAGATGTTATCTTAGTTTCAACATCATTTTAAGGAAAATCACATGAGCAATTTTTTTACCAAAAAACGAGTCTGGATCTTGGTCGGGGTAATTCTAGTTGGTTTCATCGGCTTTCTGATCTTCCGTCCGAAAGCTGTATCGCCTAAAGAAAGCTATACTGTCAGTAAGCGTGACGTAAAGCAAACTGTTATCGCCACTGGTAGTGTGACTTCTCAGTCGGACTTGAGTTTAAGTTTTAAAAGCAGCGGTGTAGTCAGCAAAGTCTACGTCAGCGTCGGCGATAAAGTCAGATCTGGGCAGACCCTGGCCAGTCTGGATCAGCGCGATGCCTCAGCTTCAGTGGCTGTAGCCTCAGCTGCTTTAACTTCAGCCAAAGTTTCTCTTAATAACGCAAAAGCTACTTATAACACTACTGTCAGCGCGCAGCAAACTGCTGTGAGCAATGCTCTATCTACCATGCTCAATTCTGGTCTGACTGCTCTGCCTAATTCTGCAAACACTTCTTCTGCTACGGTGACAATTAGCGGGACTTATGCTGGTACTGAGCAGGGGGAAGATTTGATTAGTCTAGCATTTGGTGGTGACGGTTTTCATTATTCTGTCAGCGGCCTCGAGACTACTTCTGGCTATGTGATTCGAGGTACCTCACTTCCAGTCGGAAACCATGGCTTGTACGTGACTTTCAGTTCCACTGGCACTCTCAGCCCCAATGATAGCTGGACTATCAATATTCCAAACACTCAATCCAGTAGTTATCTTTCAGCGTACAATGCTTACCAAACCGCACTTCAGACTCAGAGTCAGCAAAACCAATCAGCCGCAGGAGCAGTGGATGTTGCTAGTGCAAATGTCGATTCAGCAGCAGCACAGCTACTCGTGGCGCAAAACAATTTTGCCAATAACCTGATCACAGCTCCCATCTCAGGACAGATCACGGCTGTGGATGTGAAAATAGGCGAGCAGATCTCAGCGCTCAAGCAAGCGCTAGTCATCCTTGATCAGAATTCGCTCCATGTCGAATCCAATATTCCTGAATCATCTATTGGCTTGGTTAAGCCGGGTCAGATGATCGATATGACTATGGATGCACTGGGTCCTGATCAGCATTTGTCCGGACAAGTTGTTTCGATTGATCCAGCTTCGATCGTTGACGCTGGCGTGATTGATTTCCGCGTCGTATCTTCGTTGCCTACTGATCAGTCCAAGATTAAGCCTGGCATGACTGTGAACTTGAGTATTATCATCGCAGATAAACCTGATACTTTAGCCGTACCCAATCGTCTTATCTCATCTGAAGACGATAAAAAATTTGTAACACTACTCAGTAGTGGCAAAATTCATACAGTGGAAATTCAGACTGGCCTGGTCGGTGATAGTTATACGGAAATTATTTCAGGACTTTCTAGTGGTGACACTGTGGTAACACTAAGTAAATAGCATGCCACTTATCAAGCTGGAGAATTTAAGAAAAGTTTACAACAACGACACTGAAAACCGAGTCGAAGCGCTGAAAGGCATTGATCTTCAGATCGAGCAAGGTGAATTTCTGGCCATCATGGGGCCTTCTGGTAGCGGTAAATCGACTCTTATGCATCTGATCGGGTTTCTCGACCGCCCGACTTCCGGCAAATATTTTTTTGAAGGTGAGGAAGTCACACAGTTTACAGATAACGACCTGGCAGATATCCGAAACCGCAGAGTTGGCTTTGTCTTTCAGGCGTTTAATCTACTTCCCAGGACCACAACTCTGGACAATGTCATGCTGCCTATGCTTTATGCGCAGACTCAGAGCGCCCAGCAGATGCAAGCCAAAGCTTTGGAAATGGTCAGCTTAGTCGGTTTATCTGACCGAGCCAATCATCATCCGTCTGAGCTGTCAGGCGGGCAGCAGCAGCGAGTAGCTATCGCGCGTGCTCTGGTCAATGATCCCAAAGTAATTTTTGCTGATGAGCCGACTGGTAACCTTGATTCGAAATCTTCCACGGAAATTATGGATTTATTTAAGCGACTGAATCAATCTGGCCATACGTTGATTTTCGTGACTCATGAGGAAGATATCGCAGCTTATGCCACGCGCGTGATTCGGGTGAAAGACGGCGTGATTATTAGTGACAAGAAACAATAATGTTTTTTCAAACTTTCAAAATCGCGATTAAATCATTGCTGCTAAATAAAATGCGGACGTTTCTGACCATGCTCGGCATCATCATCGGAATTACTGCGGTGATTATTTTGATTTCTGCTGGCAATGGGGCAAAGTCTCTAATTTTAAACCAAGTCAAAGGCATTGGCTCAAATTTAATCTTTGTCATCCCAGGCGGTAGTGGCAAAAGCCAGTTTTCTGCTCCAGCTCAGGCTTCAGGCGCCATAGTCACAAGTCTCGTGGCAGCGGATGTGAAATCTTTACAAAACAAAGATTTGGCGCCGGATCTAGAGTACGTAGATCCAGAAGTGCGCGGCCAGTTTGAGGTCAGCTTCAGCGGCTCAGATCAGTTATCTCCTGTGGCAGGAGAAGATGAAAATTTCGGCACTATCAGAAATATCACGCTGAGCAGCGGAGCTTGGTTTAGTAAGTCAGAAGTAGATGGATTTGGTCAGGTCGCGATTCTGGGCACGAGTCTGAAAAATGATTTATTTGGCAACCAAGATCCGATTGGGCAGCTGATAAAAATTAAACAGCTGAGTTTTCGCGTCATCGGCGTGGCTGATCCAAAAGGGCTTGGTCCGGGTGGTGTGGATCAGGACAGCCAAGTCATCGTACCTGTGTCCACAGCTCAGAAAATTCTACTTGGAATCAATCACTACAGTCTCATTCAGATCCAGGTCAAAGACGAGCAGGCAGTGCCAGCAGCTCAGGATGAAGTGGCGAAAATTCTACGCGGCAATCATCACATCACAGATCCGAACAAAGATGATTTTACAATCCGCAATCAGCAGGATGCGCTTTCTTTACTCGGTACCATCACCTCAGCTCTGACATTATTTTTAGGCGCGATCGCAGGAATTTCTCTGGTGGTCGGTGGCATCGGAATTATGAATATCATGCTAGTCTCTGTCACTGAGCGCACGCGCGAGATCGGGCTGCGTAAAGCCGTGGGCGCGAAAAGGCGTAACATTCTTCAGCAATTTTTGTTTGAAGCCGTGGCCCTGACTGTGATTGGGGGCATTATCGGCGTGATTCTCGGATACCTAGGCTCATTTGCAATCGCGAAAGTCGGAAAGTGGGCGCCAGGCGTGCCTTGGTATGCTGTGGTTTTAGCTGTCGGCGTGTCAGGCTTGTTTGGACTAGGCTTTGGTATTTATCCAGCCAACAAAGCTTCCAAGCTCGACCCCATCGAAGCCTTGCGGTTTGAGTAATCGAGTACATGACATTAGCGAAACTCAACCTCTCTGCCCCTTCGGGGCATCTCTCCTGGGAGGAGAGAGTAATCTGAGATGACAATTGCTAGTGTTTTTTGTTTGACATAATATGCTATGATCTTTGTACTACTATGATGAATACAGATGAAGAAATAGCCAAATCAGTCCAGGGCGGCGACACGGCAAAGTTTGGGACGCTGGTGGAGCGCTATGAAGCCAAGATGCTGCGCTACGCCAGAAAGTTTTTGTTTGGCTATCAGGACAGCGAGGACATGGTCCAGGAAGTGTTTCTCAAGGCCTACACAAACATTCAGGGCTTTGACGCAAACAGAAAATTTTCTTCGTGGCTGTATCGGATAGCGCACAATGAATTTCTAAACGCGATTAAGAAAAAAGGACGCGAACCTTTGCCTTTTTTTGATCCTGATACGATTTTTCCGCATCCAGTGGCAAGGGATAATGCGCATCAATAGCTTGACAAACAGCAGATGGCGGAACAACTAACTCAATCCTTGGATAAACTGGATCCTAAGTATCGCGAAGCACTGGTGCTATATTATTTCGAAGATATGGACTATGAAACTATGGCAGATGTCTTGCAGATTCCGAAGTCGACCGTGGGCGTACGCTTAAATCGCGGCAAAGGATTATTAAAGAAAATTTATGACGGATATCAAAGATAATATTTTAAAAGCTATCGAAGCTGGCAAGGTCAGTATGCGACCCAGATGGCATTTCGTGCTGCAAGCAGCGCTGCTTCTCATCGGCACAGTGCTCGCTGTGCTGGCATTGGTGTATCTGGTGAGTTTTATTTTCTATATTTCCGGTCAGCGTCACGGTTTAGGTGAGCTGCTCTCATCTTTGCCTTGGTTGCTCCTGCTTTTGGCCGCGGTATTTATCGTGATTTTGGAAATTTTAGTCAGAAAATACTCGTTTGCTTATCGAAAACCCATGCTGTATACAGTTTTTCTGATTTTGGCTCTGGTCATAGTCAGCGGCTTCCTCATCGCGCGGACTTCTTTTCACAGGAATTTGTTTGATCGCGCGCACAGAGGCGAGCTGCCTTTCGGCGGGCCGTTTTATCGCCACTATGAACCACGACCGTTTGGTCATGATGATTTTCATGAAAGAAATTTTCCGTGGTGATTGTAGTAAAGACCAAGCAAGCGCTGCGAAATAATTAATCATGAAAGGAAACAAGAATTGAATATATCAAAAAAAGTTGTGGGACTATTCGTGGGGTTGGGTCTTCTGACAGGAGCGGCAGTGACAGTCGGTATTCAGACATTTGCACAAACCAATTCCACAAATTCTTCAAGTCAGAGTTCGTCTCAGACTCCCTCCGACCACCCACATGGTCACGCCCCACTGGGCAACGATGGTAACATCACAGCCATAAATGGCACTACCATCACCATGCAGGAAGAAGCGGATGAGGGAGGCGCCAGCTACACGGTAGATGCCAGTAAAGTCACGCTGCCAGCAGGTCTGAAAGTCGGCGATAAGATTTTTGTGGAGGGCACGGTTAGTGGCAACACCGTCACAGCCACAACAGTTTCAGTAGGCCACCCAGGCGGGCCACACGGTTGGTTTGATTCAGGATCCAAATAGTTTGATGAGAAAACCCCTGTTATGAGCAGGGGTTTTGCTATTGAAATAAATCTCGGAAAATGTTGTAATAACTGGCACATGCCAGGTAGTGAAAATTTGACCTGCGATATGTTTTGCAAGGGGAATTCTTAGGCCAAAACATATCGCAATATAATTTTCGACCGGGCTAAGCTTTAAGTAAATTGGCGAAAATTAAGTCAAATTTCTACTACCTGGATGCAAAAAATCATTGATTATCTGAAAAATCACAAAGTTGCCGCCAGTTTGGCAGTGGTTGTGATTGTTATTGTGGTCATTGTCTACAGAAAAAACCATGCAGGGACAGCCACGGCTCAGTATGTCACAGGCTTGGCTTCGAAAACCACGATCACGATCTCAGTGTCAGCTGCAGGCCAGGTCAGTGCAGAAAACCAGATTGATCTCAAGCCCGGTAGCAGCGGTCAGCTCACTGCTGTGAATGTCAAAGCAGGCGATGCAGTCCGATCAGGACAAGTTATAGCAGTTGTCGATGAAAGTAATAACAACGTCGCTATCACACAGGCTCGCGCTTCTGTCATGAAAGCTCAGGCTGACTATGACAAGCTAGTTGCCGGACTGACAGGCACTGATTTGGCTGTAGCGCAGCAAGCCGTGAAGAGCGCTCAAAGCAATTATGACCAAACTGTGGCTGATCAGAAGATCGCGGTAGACAAGGCTCATAACACTTTGCTTAATTCTGGTTTGCAGCTGGTTCAGAATGGATCTGCGACCACAGCTGATGTCACTTTATCAGGAACTTATACTGGAAGTTCGGAAGGCAGCTATCAAATTTTACTTTATGATACTGGCGACGGACTGCACTATGGTTCTTCAGGTTTAGGAAGCGATAATGGATCAGTGAATAGAGGTGCTCCCAGACCTCTGGGGAATGGCTT
>CAYOPE010000029.1:0-9287 GCA_964405805.1 uncultured Candidatus Saccharibacteria bacterium
CACGAAGCGCGATCTGAAGTGGGGTGGCGATGTTTGGCGCCGGCTGCCATCCTGTTTGTTCCCAAGGCAAATCGTAGCCTGAGATATGCAGATTGCCCACCATCTCACCATCACCACCAATACCAATTTCACCGCCACAGCCAACACTGTCTTCATCTCGATAAATCGCCTCTTTCGTCGCCTGTCCCTCGTACGGCTCCCACATTGTGGGGTGGTTGTGCGTCTCGGCAGTGCATGTCGGATGACGCTGACGATGCACCCTGCGGTAACTGCTGGGCCTGAGAGGATCCATTGGTATGAGAACCTCGACCATGGGTCCCATGATGGCGGAGCTGTCATCGCAGAAGGCAAGTACTGAATTGGTGGTATTGAAAACCAACGGCTCACGAATCATCTGCATCAAGGTCTTCTGCAGGCGCACGCTGTCGATGTGCCAGATGCCGTTGAAGTGCCAGTGACGGCAGTGATTTGAGTTGCTCTGTCCCAGGCCAAACAGCTCTGCGTCAGTGGGGTTACGTCGAAGGATGTCCTGAAACAAATGACGGTAGAGCTCGAGATCCTGATCGTCCCAGCCTAGACCTGTGGAACGACTGAATACTTCGAGGTTTTCTCTCCACGAATCACCGAGCACGTCGATGACGATCACTGGTTCAGGCTTCTGGTCTGATGTCAGACTTTCGGGCTGCACCAGATAAGGCATCTCAGTCATGCGGTCGTGCAGAGGCTTCAGGAATGCTTCGATCTGAGAGGTTTCGAGCTTGTGACTCAGGCCGTACCGCCGTGAGTACTCGAGCCGGACGATCTTCTCGATGCCAGCGCGAGTACGACAGATGCTGACTGCGGTCGACGAGTACGAGGTTTCGAAGTTAAACCGCGGCCCGACTTCTGCCACTGTAGGAACATCGACGAAAAACGAGTCCTTAGAGAAACTCTCAGGCTCAAACGTCTCGCGTAAGAGCCAGGACAACCGGTCGAGCTCTGAGGCTGTCAAAGCCGCAGAGGTCTGAACGTAAAAGCACAGCTCAAGTAGTGGACGATCTGTGACAGAAACCGCATGCATAGCCTGCTGCATCTGAGGAGTCAGGGGAGCTAAACCCATACGACGGAAAAAACGAAGCAACATGTCTCATCTCCAAACTGCGCCTTTCAGCGCAAAAAGTTTCCTCTTGGGAGTTGTTTATATACAAATCAAAGCTCGTACTTACGAACCTTGATTAAATATCATAACAAAAACAGCCTCCATGAGGAAGCTGGTTTTGTGTTGCGTACCCTAGGTTACATTTCTCCTCTACACTCTTTACATCGCTTACCGTGGGTGAAAATTTCATAAAGCGCTGATAGACCGATCAAAGCATAAATCACTTTCAGTAAACTCATGCCTAGTCCCCAGTGTGCGATATCTGCGCCAAACACGTACAGCCCCCAGTTAAGACCGCCTATCGCGACGAGGATAGAAGTGACCATATGCAAACCCATGTGTTTTCTCATCATTTTTGTTTCACCCCCAATCCAATTTCGTTTTAATATTATTCGCCTTGCGGGAAATTAAACGAATTGATCAAGCTCGGATTTTCATTTTTGTCTCCGTACCAGACTTCGATCTCATCGTGCGCACCCAGCACATGATCACGCGCGTTCGTGATCGTCTTGCCATTTACAGCTACAATCAACTTATGTGAACTATCAGCGCAATACTGAGCGATACAGCTGTCATCAAACTTCACTCCCCACTCGTCGAAAAACTGCGAAAGATGAAAATCTTTATGAACTGGTGATTCGACGTGTAAAACTCCATCCGTCGCATGAGTGTGAATTGGTGAGATAAATCCCGTCCCAATCCCTATTTCTTCTGGTACAGCTTGCGGCTGATTGTTTATCAGGATGTCCAAGTGCTGGTGAATGTGCAGAACGCTTCCCTCGCTGCCCAGCTGATCCAGGCCAGCTTTCTTCATATTCTCGCTCAAAATCTCCGAATTCGGAGCGATGCTAAGACTCGGATTGCTTCCTGGCGTATTGTTGCCGTATTTGAAAAGCAGGAAGCCTACGCCAATAACCGCAATCGCAACTAAAATCACAACTAGTGTTGATTTCATACTAGTAATAGTATAGCACAAGCAAAAGTTTACAGCCTATTTTCTTCTCAGTTCATGCGTATCTATATCCCAAACATTTTTTCTAGGACTTCGGATTTTTTCGCGTCTTCTGGGAATTGGAAATTGCCCCAGGAATACTTATCAGGATCAAATCCTTCGCCGCATGTCGTCTCAATTAACGCTGTACAAATTTGGTACGGATCAAGGTTGGCCGCAGGTCTTCTGTCTTCCAGATACCCATAACCCTTGTTCGCGGTTTCCATAGGGATACGGATCGAAGCGCCGCGGTCAGACACGCCATACCGAAATTCTCGGTAGCTGCAAGTCTCGTGTTTGCCAGTTAAGCGTTTGTCATTGCCTGCGCCATAGACTCGAATGTGCTGCTTGTGGAATTTTTCTAACCTTTCGCAAGTTTTTTTAATAAAGTCGAGGCCACCAGTCTCGCGCATGGCCTTAACTGAAAAATTCGTATGCCCTCCAGCGCCATTCCAGTCCCCAGTCATAGGCTTGGCATCAAACCGAGGATAAGCTCCCATTTCTTCGCCCAAACGCATGAGCAACCAGCGAGCGATCCAGTGCTGATCAGATACTTCTAGCGGACCCAGCGTCCCGATCTGAAATTCCCACTGCGATGCCATGACTTCGGCATTGATGCCAGAAATAGCTAATCCCGCTTCGAGACAGGCTTTCATATGAGCTTCTACCAGCGGTCGGCCGATCGCATCACCAGCGCCGACGGAACAATAGTACGGACCTTGTGGCCCCATGTAAGAATTTTCCTGCCAACCATAAGGCCAGTTATTTTTGCCATACAAAGTATATTCCTGCTCAATGCCAAACCATGGTTCAGCTGATTTATATTTCTCTGACACTTTTTCCAATATGTGGCGAGTGTTGGTCACATGTGGTGTGCCATCAGCATTGAGCACTTCACACATGACTAAAATATTATTTCCGCCGCGGATCGGATCTGGCACGTAGTACACAGGCTTCAGCATGCAGTCAGAAAAGCTTCCTTCAGCCTGCTCAGTAGACGAGCCATCAAATCCCCATTTCGGGATGTCCTCAAGCTTCCGCACTGTCCCTATAATTTTTGTTTTAGAACGCAGCTTGGCAGTAGGCTTCCGGCCATCCATCCAGATGTACTCTGCCATGATTCTATCAAACATATTTGTCTTACTTTCTCCTCCAGAGGTTAATAGAAAAACAAAAAAACACGCGAACTTGAATTTGGGGTGTTTTTTTTAATTCTAATATTGAATTATGTAGCTATTTTATCAAAACTAAATCCGCCGTCAACCTGATTTATCCACATTTTTTAAAACCCGCTTATGACCTTAATCTTATGCCGAGTTTTCGGGCCGACAAAGCCGATGGCTGGTTTGACGCCATATTTTTTCTGAAATGCAATGACAGCATTTTTCGTGTTCTGATCAAACCGACCAGTGATGGAACCAGCATAGCTTCCCTCGTGCGTTAGAAATTCTTGTAACTGCTCGACTTCATCGCCGGCATTACCCAATCTTAAGTTGTTATCAAACAAAACCAATTCTTCTGGAGCTTGCAGCTTGACTAATTCTCGAGAAACTAGATTAAGTTTGACTTGCGTGGCCTGATCAGTGATTCCTGTCTGCAGCAGACCGTGTTCAGCCTGAAATTTCTTCACTGCTGCTTCGGTCAGGACACTGAAGTAACCGCTGATGATTTTTCGAGGATAAGTATCGTCGTCAGAAGCCAGGACTTCTTGCAAATGTTCGATTTCGATTCCGCGATCACCTTTTTTAAATTCTTGCGTAAAGTGGTCTTTGACAGTTGCCGGGATTATGACAGGATTTTCATGTAGAACAACTTCGTGCTTACCGCTGTTTGGAGCTACTGATATATGTATGGGTACAGAATACGAGCCTTGGACAGAATCATAAATAGTATAGTTATACGTCTGACCATTCGTCAGGCTTGTGTCTGTGAAAGTATTTCCATGTCCTTCGTAAATTATTTGACCTCCTCTTTCAATCACAGTTTCCACGTCAGACGAATTAGGATTTTCCCAGCCTATGACAATTTGTCCATCTACTCCTTCAGCGTAAATTGTCGTGGGCGGCACTACTTCCGCAGGATTAGTATTTTCAAGATTTCCCTGCTGAACTTCAGGAGCACTTGGTGCTTGTGAAGTGCCAGTTTGCGTAGTGAAAGTTTGATCAGCAGAATAAGTGATGTCGCCTGTGGCGTTTTCTGCTTTGACGCGGAAGTGATAAATCGTGGCTGAACTCAAATTTGAAAGCGAAACACTATGGCTTAAAGCAAGTGCAGAACTCATGTCACTTGTTTGGCCATAAGCAGTAGAAATCCCGTATTCAACTCGGCCAGTGGTGGGCTCATCTGTAGTCCAAGTAATGCCAGCTGCAGAACTAGGCAGCACTGAAGTGCCGACTGAAACAATGTTGGCAGGAGTGCTTGTAAAAATTGGTTCTGCTAAAGTGTTAAATTCATCCACAGCTGAAGCAACTGATGCAGACTTTACTCGGAAAAAATAATTCGTATCAGACGCGAGATTGGCTATAGCCACTGAATGCGAAGTAGTCAATGTGCTATCCAGTGTGGTTTGTGAACCGAGCAGTTGGCTGTCGCCATATTCCACTTGCGAGTCAGCTGGTAGACTTGTGGTCCAAATGATTGTTGCGCCAGTCCTGGTAATTTCTGAAGCTTCGACTGAGCTAATCATAACCTCTGGTGAATTCGTGGCAACTGAAACGGAACTAGTTGTAAAAACATTGTCCACTGAATGCGCGATGTTGCCGATCTGATCTGCTGATCGGACGCGATAGTGATACTCAGTATTTGGCGAAAGATTTGAAAGTGTTATCGAGTGACTAAGACTCAAGGCACTATCAAAACTTGAAGACGATCCATACTCTGCAGTCAGTCCGTATTCGACTTGGCTGTCTGCTACCTCGTCAGTAGTCCAGTTAATGGTGGCATGGGTCGTAGTAATATTACTTAGATCAATCATAGAAACAGTTGGCGGATTGGTATCTGTCAAAACTTGCCCTGACGAAGACTCAGATGAAGAGGAACTAGAAGTGGCAAACTCATGGTTACAAGAATGCGCGATGTTGCCAGACAAATCCGTCGCATCAATGCAGTAATAGTAAATCGTGCCTGGATTTAAACTCAATAAAGTCCCGGAGTGAACGAGGCCTGCGCTGACATTGAGAGCAAGAGTTTGATTATAATTTTCTGAAGTGCCCCAGCGGATTTGCGAAGTCGCCAGCTCATCCGTGGTCCAGACTATCACAGCTTCGTTGTCTAGAAGCGAGACTTCTGCGACTCCGGAAATTACAGGAGGTGTTGTGTCTGTCTGCACAATCGGCTGGACAATCGGTGCCACTGGCTCAACTACTGGAGTGACGTAAGGTGTCTCATAGGGAGTCACATACGGAGTGGCATATGGAGTCGCATATGGTAAAGTGATTTCACCCAAAGCCAAAGCAGGCGATGTCTGAAAAATCGCTAAACCTGCGATTGATGTAATCGCCAGTAATCGAATTGAGTTTTGTTTTGGTCTCAAAATTGCAACTAAACTAAATATATTATATCACGAACGGGGGCAATCGTCAAATACAAAATCGCTTCGGGCTATTTAATATTACTTTGGGAAAACTTGTAATTGTCCTAGTTCTTTTATGTCTGAATCTGTTAAAACTTTTTTCTGCTTAAGCATTGCTGCAAGCATATTCACCTTCTCGTCTTCTTTACGAAGCTTGGCGACTAGGCCGCCTTCCAGATTTGCCAGTTTATCATCCAGATAGGCCTTTGTTGGCAATTGCGCAATCTGTCCTTGCATTTTGGGCAATTCATCAAGCCGAGTATCAATCTTCTGAAACTTTCCGTCTAAATATTCAATTAGTTCACTAAAGTCATTATTCATAAAGTCATAATATCTTTTTTGAGCAGAATTGACAAGAACTTTAATTTTGTGGGGCGTTGGGTCTTATCTGGACATTGGTCGCTGTCAGACTGCCGTCGCTGTTGGCAGTGCCAGTCACTAGTACTTCCTTGCCTACTGCCAGATCATCTTTCGTGCCTGCCACACTTTTGGCAATTGTAGTAGAGTCAGCCAAAAAAACAATCTTGGTGCTGCCATCCTGCATTTTCACCGTAATACTCTTATCATCTTTGCTTAGAATCTCCCCGCCCACAAACCCGCCACCATTTCTCATGCCGCGAAACATGCCCATACCGCGCATGCCACCCTGACCACCTGCACGAACAGGTATTTTCGTTTTTTCGTAAGCAACCCCACCATAGAAAGCGCCCCCGGCAATGAGAATTGCCAGCACGACCCCAATGGTCATATTTTTACTCATAAAACTCCTTTCAATAAATTTTTAATTTATTCATAACGCAAAGCTTCGATCGGGCTAAGTCTGGATGCACGTCTAGCCGGATAGTAGCCAAAGATGACACCGATGCCAGCAGAGACTCCGAACGCTAGCAAGATCGAAGAAAGACTGATCTGACTAGTAATGCCAAATCTAGACGCGAGCAAAGATAATGCCCAGCCAAGCACAATGCCAATAATACCGCCAAAAAAAGTCAACATTATCGCTTCAGTCAAAAATTGAAAATTAATGTCTGACCGCGTAGCGCCGATGGCTTTACGAAGCCCGATCTCGCGAGTGCGCTCAGTCACAGTGGTCAGCATCATGTTCATAATGCCGATTCCGCCTACCAAAAGTGAAATGCCAGCAATCGAGGCCAATAAAATCGTCAGAGTTTTCGTGACACTGGAAGCTGCCGATATCAGATCTGACTGATTCTGCACATTAAAGTCAGCTGACGCTGGATCTGAGATGTTATGTCTCTGCAACATGATCTGGGTGGCTTGAGCTTGGACTGCTGTCATGGCATCAGCGCTGCTTGCCGAGATCGCGATAGTGCTGACATAAAGTTTTCCTGAAGCATTGGGTCCCACCAGATATCGCTGCGCTGTAGAAACTGGGATGAAGACCGTGTCGTCTTGATTAAAAAATCCACTGCCGCCTTTGCTTGCTGAGACACCAATAATTTTAAACTGTGAAGCACTGATCCGAATCGTTTGTCCGATAGGATCGACACCGGCTCCAAACAAATCATCCCGCACACTCGGTCCAAGGACTGCCACTTTCGCTGCTGTGGCCACCTGCTCATCACTTATAAACGAGCCTGAAGCCATGTTTAGATTGCGTACAGTCGGATACTGGCTGTCAGTGGCTATGACTTGCGTATTTGTATTCGTCCCCTTCGCCGTGATCTGATAACGCCTGGTTAGTTCTGAATCAATGGCATTGATCTGAGTCAGCTGCTGCTTCAGCGCCTTTGCGTCATCATTGGTTATAGTCTGCGCGCTTCCCGCGCCACCACTGACAAACGAACCCGGACCTCTCTGCGCCCCTGACGACACTGTGATGAGGTTTGAACCAATGGACTGAATGTTTGCCTGGATCGAGGCTTGCGCTCCGGATCCAATGCCGACCATGGCAATCACGGAACCGATACCAATGACAATGCCAAGCATAGTCAGGGTCGTCCTGGCTTTATTTACAGTCAGTGCGCTATAGCTTTCTTTAAATAAGTCGCTTACTTGCATTTTTTTCGTCGCGGATAATTTGTCCGTCTTTGATTTGTATAATGCGGTCCGCATGCTCTGCCACATATGGCTCGTGCGTGATGAGTACAATTGTCCGGCCAGCAGAGTTTAATTTCTGAAAAGTGCCCAACACCACATCGCCAGTTTGTGTGTCCAAATTTCCAGTTGGCTCATCAGCCAAAAGCAAACTTGGGTCATTTACCAAAGCTCTGGCTACGGCGACGCGCTGCATTTGACCGCCTGAGAGCTGGTTGGACAAATGATGAAATCGCGACTCGTCGAGACCGGCCTGAATCGAAGCTTGCTTGGCAAGTTCATCGCGTTTCTCTGAATTTATTCCAGCATAAACTAGTGGCAGGGCGACATTGCGCAGCACACTGGCTCGAGGAAGCAAGTTAAATGACTGAAACACAAATCCGATCTTTTCGCGTCTGATGGAAGCCAGCTCGTCATCGTTGAGCGTCGAGACATCTTTCTGATCCAGGACATATTGACCAGACGTCGGTGTATCCAGAGCGCCGATGATGTGCATGAGGGTTGATTTGCCGCTTCCGGATGGGCCCATGATCGCTACAAACTCCCCGTCATTTATCACAAACGAAATGTCTTTCAGAACTTTAGTTTCGACATCACCATTGATATAACTTTTGTGAATATTTCGAAATTCAATCATTAGTTACCTCGAAATACTCTATTGCCACCGCCACCGCCTTGCAAAATTCCCCTGGAAGTAGTTGTGGAAGTGCCAGCCACAGAAGACGTGATTACTTGCGTAACTATCTTCTGTCCGTCATTAAGTCCTGACGTAATCTCAGTATCAGTGTCATTGGACACACCGACTTCCACTGGAATGTCTTGGAGTTGATTTTGACTATCTAGCATTTGGACATACTTGCCATTGGCATTGCTTTTCACAGCTGAGTTTGGTACAGCCAGCACATCCGTTTTCACATCGATAATAATGTTTGAAGTCACACTCATGGATGGCTTGATCCGATCGTCCTGAGTATCAAGCGCGATTTTCACAGGGTAACTCACCACTCCCTGCGTAGTCGTTCCCAGCAAGCCGACTTCTGCCACTGATCCTGTGAGCTCTAAATTATCAATGGCATCAAAGCTTAGCGTCACTTTCTGTCCGACTTTGACTTTCGCAGCATCAACTTCATTGAGTGCTACTTCTGCCAGCTGCTGCTTAGTGATGATTGAACCTACCACAGTCGAAGCTGTGACTTGATCGCCTCGTTTGTTATTGACTGCCGCTACGACTCCATCAAACGGAGCGCGTAAAATGTTGTTGTTATAATTATTTTCAGCAGCCCAAAGCGAAGCCTCGGCAGAAAGCAAAGACGCTCTTGCTGAAGCGAGATCTGAATCAGAGGCTGTTTGAGTTTTCTGTTCAAATTGGAGCTGCGCTGTAGTCAGTGCGTCTTGCGCATTCTGAACTTCTTTCGTTTGAGTAGAAAGTGCTGTGTTGTAAGCAGTCAGGTTTGTATAATAACTAGTCGATGAGTGGTTCGTTACATCGATTGACCAAGAAGACGAGGAAGAAATATCACTAGAAATCG
>CAYOPE010000030.1:0-9220 GCA_964405805.1 uncultured Candidatus Saccharibacteria bacterium
CAGATCTGCATCTGCAAATTTTTCCCCAGGAGAAGCATGTCGTTGGTCATATAGTACTGAAAATTTCTCTTTCTGTAAAGTTTGATAAAGATCATCGGCAATTTTCTGGTTTTCTGCAATGTTTATCAAGTGCAAATCAACTGGAGTCACAGCCTGCGGCCAAATTATCCCCTTGTCATCATGGAATTTTTCCACAATCACTCCCATAAGACGCGAAATCCCCAGGCCATAGCAGCCTATGACCGGATATTGCTTCTTGTTATCCTTGTCTTTAAACCCTAAATCAAAATCCTTGCCGTACTTTTGACCTAAATCAAAGACATTCCCCACTTCTGATGCTTTGGCGGCTGCTAATTTTCCTTTTCCACACTTCGGACAAGTGTCTCCTGCTTTCTGCTTGGCAATTTCTTCGTTAACGCAGAATTCGCAGAGGTCACAAAACAAAATATTGTCTTCACCAGCATCGGTCAGGACCATAAATTCGTAGGAAATCTTCTGACTAAAACTGCCACCTGACGCTTCTGTGACTTTGGCAACCAATCCGATTCGCTCAAAGACTTTTAGATATGCTTTTTTTACGACGGCATAAAATCTTTCGAAATCTTCCTGATCAATATGAAAGCTATACATATCTTTCATGTAAAACTCACGACCGCGAAGTAAGCCCGACTTACTGCGAAGCTCGTCGCGAAACTTCCAGCCGATCTGATACACGGCTTTCGGTAAATCTTTATATGTATCCACATAACTTAAAACCAGCGGTGTCACCACTTCTTCTTCGCTCTGTCCTAGCGCGTAATCTTTGTCAGTACGGCTTTTGATTTTAAACAATACGTCTACACGATCCCAGGCCCCAGTTTTTTTCCAAATTTCTGCCGGGTGTAAGCCTGGCATGAGGATTTCCTGGCCACTAATCGCATCCATTTCTTCACGCACGATCTGTGCGATTTTTTTCAGAGTCAAAAGACCCAACGGCAAATAGCTGTAGACGCCGGCCATGAGTTTGTTTACGAAGCCGGCTCTGGCCAGAAGCTGAGCGTTGACAGTTTCTTCGTCTTTCGGCGCTTGCCTACGGGTTTTAGTAAATAATTCGCTTTGTAGCATGAGGCAATTATACCTTATATTGACTTTTTCGCCAAAAAGGTATGTAATTAGAGACACTTCAGAACAGGACTGAGGCCCAAAGGAGGTTTGCATGAGCCATGCTCCACGCTGGGTTTTTCGTGAGCTCGTCCCGTCCCTCGTGGTTACCGCGCTTGTGAGTGCTGGCTTTACGACGTGGCGCAATCAGACGCCGAAGACTGAGATCGCCAAACTCATCAACAGCGGCGGCATTCGGATCGAATTTCAGATGGCGTTTGACCGCGCTGTATCGGAATTTCTCAGCCGCCAAGATGCGACTGCAGATGCCTGCCGCCCAAGCATCGATCACTCCCGCTGCGCCCTCGCCATGGACCTGCTCGAGATGGCTTGGAAGAAACTCGAGGTCCGCATCGCGACGCTGAATCAAAGAGAACGTGAATTCAACACAGCGATCATCGAAGCGATACCGAAAACACTCAGCGAGCTGCATCGCAGTTGGCAGCAAAGGAGGCTGAACCGATGATCATGAAATACACCATTGGCGGAAGCCTCTATGATCTGATCTACCAGCTCTTCAGCGACATGGGAGCTGCGAACGTCGGCGCAGGACTTATCATCGCCTGCTTTTACAACGTCATGGGCGGCGACATCGTGGTCGTCCTGATCACCTCGTACTTCACAGGACTGTCTACATCTGTGGCAGTACGAGCCTTGGGCAGTCCGCCGATTCCGCAGTCCCCGAAGCTCATGAGCACTCTGCTGCTGCCGCTGATCCTGGGCTTCCCGGCGTTCGCGCTGACGCTCTGGGCGCTCAACTATCTGTTAGTCGCGACTAACTAGGAGAGATACGATGGCCAAATGTGGCACGCGAGGCATGTTCAAATTCGGCGGAGACAATTGTCTCCTTCCCGGATGTGGCGAGCCGAAGAGCTCCCACCAGGTCAATCAGCGTCGAGATCTGTCCGCTCCGATTGGCCCGCCCGACCCCTGGAAGTCGCAGGTCCGGTACACAGGCAACCCAATCGTGACCTATCCACGCGCAACCCATCGGCGCGAAGAACTCTAAACACGCCGGGAGTGGTGCAGGACCTCGTGTCCTTCACCCTCCCGTCGACCCATTTCCCAAATAGGGATTTTTTTATTTCAAAATATTAAAATATTCTTTGGAACAAGTGCTTAAAGCCTTCGCTATGAGTTCGCACATCTTTCACTGTCACGACAACCATGAGTAAAAGTAGCAGAACAAAACCGATAGTGTTTGCGACTTGCTCAGCTTTTATATTTAGTTTTCTGCCACGCAGCTTTTCTATCAGCAGAAACAATACTCGCCCACCATCGAGTGCTGGAAATGGAATCGCGTTTATAATCGCCAAATTCACGGACAAAATTGCGGTGAATTGCAAAAGATAAATAAACCCAAGCGCTGTGACATCCCGGGTCAGAACTGCGATCCCGACAGGTCCTGAGACGGAAACTCCTGCAGAGTGACCCCGCAGCAGCTGCCAGATGATAGATGCAAAAGCTCCCAGAGTCAGTGCCACCAAGTTAAACAATGCGACCAGTCCTCGCCAAGGCGCTTCATACCACGGGTACGAGACCATGCCAATGCTGCCGAGTGCTATACCCAGAGCACCCTGGCCTTGCGGCGGGTTAGTTCTTGGCGTAATTATTTTTGTAAATGTTTCCGAACCGCGACCAATCGTATATGTAGTCGGCTTGCCTGCATCTTTCGAAGTTTCGGCTTGAGCTTGATCAATAGAACTTATCGTCGTGTCGCCAATTTTTAAAATATGATCTCCTGCCTTAAGTCCGGCTTCAGCGGCTGGAGTTTTTTCTTGGACTTCTAGAATTCCGACTGAAACTGTTTTGATCTTGGCTGAATGTGGTAGCTGATCATTTTCACTCAAAACTGTGGGCAAACCGATGCCCATACCAATCGAAAGCAGCACCCAAGCCAAAATCACATTCATAGACACTCCGGCAATCAAAACTCTGAATCGCTGCCAAGTGGATTTGTTGCCAAAATTTCTGGGATCAGGGGAATCAGACCCGTCTTCTCCTAGGATTTTTACAAATCCTCCCAGCGGCACCCAGTTGATCGAATACGTAGTCTCGCCTCTGGTGATGCCAAACATTCTGGGCGGAAAACCAAATCCAAATTCCTCAACCTTCATCCCAGCTCTTTTGGCCATGATAAAATGACCCAGCTCGTGCACAAACACGAGCAGACCGAGGATGACAATGAAAACTAGGATTGTTAGAAGAATCATGCTGTAGATTAAAGAGTAAAAAGAAAAGATAAAAACAACAAGGCAAAAGTTAAAACAGTTTTAATTTTTAAATTATTATTTTACTCTCTTCTCTTTACGTTTTACTCTAAATCGTTAGGACTTCCCGCTCTTTCGCTTCTGCCATTTTTTTGATCTCGTCGTTGTACTTGTCCACGACTTTTTGCAGCTCGTCTTTACCAGAAATCTTGTCATCTTCTGAAATCTTGCCATCTTTTTCCATTTTTTGGATTTCTTTCCAGATTTCTTCGCGAATATTTCGCACGGTGACTCGGGCTTTCTCAGCGATCTGCCCTACCACTTTCACCATTTCTTTTCTACGCTCTTCTGTCATCTGCGGGATCGACAACCGGATGTAGTTTCCGTCATTCACAGGATTGATGCCGAGGTTCGAGGCTTGAATTGCTTTCTCTACATCCTTCAGCGCTGATTTGTCGTATGGTTGGATAGCAATACTGCGCGGCTCAGGAATCGTAATCTGCGCCATGTGCGCCAGCGGCGTCGGGTTGCCATAAAATTCGACTGAAATATTCTCCACCAATGCAGCTGAAGCTCTACCAGTACGCAAAGTCGCGAGTTCATTTTTCAAATGCTCGACTGCTTTGGCAAACTCTGGTTGTTTTTTTTCGATGATCTCAAGATTCATTAGTTCGATCCCATTCCTAGGTAAATTACATTCGTGCTTAAAGGATTTATCAGAATCCTTTTTACTCCGTTATTCGTCGGCAGCACTCTCGTCTCCCATGTGATGCCACCATTCACACTTTTGAAGATTGTCGACGCGATAGCTACCAGTACGTCATTGGAATTAATCGGATCTACGGCTACAGCTGTGACTTTTAGAGACGCATTCTTTACAGGGAGAGCTAATGGCGACCAGCTGACTCCATCATCTACTGTCCGATACAGACCCTGCTCTGTCCCTAAATATACCACTCCAGGCTGCTTCGAATCCAGTGCCAAATCATAGAAAGCTGATACTGAAGAAATGGACTCGCCGACCGTGCTGATAGTTTGATTTGATAAAACATTGCTGCCACCAGTCCAGGTCAATCCGAAGTCTGTACTTTTCTGTAGTCCTTTGTGTACAGCTAACGCGTAAGCTGTCCCATTTGAGCCAAATTTAATTTGGACTAATCGATCAGAAAAATCTTTCGTAGCTTGCCAAGTATTTCCACTATCTTGCGATCGAATAATTTCTCCATTGGTGAGGCCTGCTAAGATCATAGATGAATTCACTCTCGACACAGCGATCGACAGAACTGCGTTGGACTTAGACGGCTCGTTGTATATATCTGTCCACGAGGTCCCGCTGTCTGTGCTTTTTACTATTTTGCCATTCTGTCCAGAGATACCAGCAGCGTACAAAATATTTGGGTGAAACGGATCGATGCCAATATCATAAGTATTCAGACCAGACAAAATATGTTTCCAGGTTTTTGCTGCGTCTTCGGATTTATACAGTCCGCCAGAGTAGCCAAGATACAAAGTTTCTGGGTTACCAGGCTCGAAAACTAGAACATTCGCAGAGATATTATTGGTAACATTACCGCCATTGGCTGGCAGAAAAGTCTGAGCATTGTCTTCTGACTTCAGCACTCCTCGCACACCAGCACTACCCAAATCAAAGAGGCTGTTTATATCACAGCTGGCAGCAGTCAGCGCTAATCCGAGAATTATAATTGCAAATTTTTTCATGTCTTGATCATCAAATTTGTAAGTAAAAGTTTGCTGTTCACATTTTGTTCTAGATATTTATAGGCCTGAGAAACCTGGCTGATCTGATTTGCCAGTTGCTTACTGGCGTTAGACTCTAATCCCGCTTGCAATCTTCTCAACCAAGATTGCAACAAACCTTTAATCTCAGCTGTTTCCAAATCAGCAATCTCATACGCTGCGATTAACTTTTCTTCCAGCTTGCCGCTCTTAAAAGTTTCGAAAAATTCGTCTGGCTGCTCTAGTTCTTGTTTCTTAACAAGCCCAAAACTTATTTTCTGCGTCCTGGATAAAATAGTTTTTGGCAGACGACTAGGGTTACTCGTTATCAAAAAAATCACAGTATAGCTTTTCGGCTCTTCCAAGGTTTTCAGCAAAGCATTCGCAGCTTCAGTCGTCATATTTTCAGCTGAGTCAATGATAGCGACTTTGTACGGCGCGGAATACGGTTTCAAAGAAAGCTTGTATGTCAGCTCTCTAATCTGTTCTATTTTAATTTCTCCCTCAGGATTGATTTCCAAAAGATCAGGTAAAAAAATGTTTTTCAGATTTTCTTCTCCCCTTGCGGGAGAAGATGTCGCTTCAGCGACAGATGAGGGGGCTCCAAGCAACTCAAGCGCCAAAGCCTTGGCAATCATTTTCTTTCCCACTCCTTCAGGCCCAGCAAAAGTATAAGCATGCGCCAGCTTTCCGCTTTCTAAAGCTTTCTTCAGAAACTCTAGTTGTCTTTTGTGTCCAGAAATTGCTTCAAACATAGCTAAAGTATAGCAACTCTTGACTTTTTCGCCAAAAAGACCTATAATTACAGGTCGACAATTACGTCGGCATCGGTACATGCAAGCAAGAAGGAGGCAGTATGAGTGGTGCAGCGCTTTTGCGCGCGAGGGTGGACTGGTTTCATGCCACGAAGCCCATCGGAGTTGCCAGCACCATCGGCGACTACAAGCAGTTCGGGATTCACCTGTTCCAGCTGCGGGGATTCACCATGGGCCCGGAAGGATACCCCGTGCTGCTGAAGACCAATGTCGTGCCGCAACGCCGCCCGCGTCAGGGACAGGAAGTCTTCCTGCTCGATACGGGTCGGACCAACGCCAACGGTCAGGCCGTCGCGGAAATCTGGGGTTACGCCAGTGAGTGCGATGAACTCGTCGAGAAAAACAAGCGCAAGCTGACTCTCGACGAGGCCAAGGAACTCCTGACCAATGCGTCGGCGAGCGTGCTCGAATATGTGGCTGAGCATCGCGACTGGACGGGAATCGTGACGATCGAGACCACCAAGGTCATCTGGGTGAACGGCAATGACCGCATCGCGATCGGCGAGTTTGTCCGCATCTTCTCGCGGTACGAAGACGAGCCGGAGAGCAAGAACCAGTTCCGCGAGCAGAAAAACATCGTCTTTGTCTACTCACACGACGCGCTGAAGTTTCGGCAGACCGAATTCTACAAAAGCGACGCCGAGGCGATGAAGGAATGCGGACGAGAGCGCCAGGTCCGGAAGGGCGTCTACGAGCACGTGAACTGGAACGGCGGCTCAGACAAGTTCGTCGTGGATCCCGGCAACGTTCGTGACATCACACCGGCTGAGCTCGCGGCAACCAACGACTATTTGCCCTGGCTGGGCAACTACGACTGGCTGAAGTGCGACTTCGCCAAGCGTCATGGCGGCGAGAACCAGGTCGTGAAGATCATCGTGCATCTCGGCGGACACGAGTAGAACGAGCAGAGCAGCTCATGCCCGCGTTCGCTCGGTAAGCACAAACTGGTCTGATCGGCAGTTATTCCGATCAGTGGCGGTCTGCACAAGCGGACCGCCTCTTCTTTTTTTCAAAATAAAAGCCAGTGGTCTTTTTTAATCGATCCTGCGACTGTTCGCGAAGTGTCGATTACAGACCACTGACTTTTTTCGTATACGATAGGCTTAACCTCAATTATCTTACTGTAACATTTTTTCCACGTCAAAAAATTTTTTAAACTGCAAAATATATAGGCTTTTTGCTATCGCTGTGAAAAAGATGTGAGCAACCTGTTTGAAATTTGTTATTTGAAATTTGGCATTTAAAAAAACCACCTTACAGTGATTTTTTTATTTAGACCGGTGTGCTATCAAACCCACTAACTTTACCCTTACGGACTACATTAGCCTGGGAACTGGTTCGAGAGGTTACCCTTACTCGTTCTAAACCTGCGTCGTTTCTTCCGCAAGCGTACCAATTCGGATTCAACAGTGCCTGATCCTTCGAACAGCCTTTTTAGAGCCGTCCTGTTTGATAAAGATTGCTCCTTACCAAAACCATGGTAAAGCAAGTATAGAATTTGTAATTATTTAGGTCAAGAAAAAAATAAATCCCCGATTTAAAGGGGTTTCCTGTTGTCATGTGAATTAACTGTGAGTAAGATCCGTATAAACTGTGCTTATTTCGAAGCCAAAATGCTTTTCTTGTAGCTCTCAAGATTATCCAGAGCAATCCCTGTCCCCTTTACCACACACAAAATCGCATCTTCAGCCACGTACGCCGGGACTCCGGTGGACTGGCCAATCAGTTTGTCTATATTTCGAAGCAAAGCAGTGCCACCTGTGAGCACCATGCCTTTGTCGATAATGTCAGCAGCCAGCTCTGGCGGCGTGTCTTGTAGCACTGAACGGATGGCTTTGATAATTTCGCGCAATTCTTCTTGGATGGCATCGACAATTTCATTGGTTCTGACTTGAATCGTCTTCGGTAGCCCGTGCACCATATCACGACCGCGGATGTCCATGGTCATTTCTTTTTCTAGAGGTAATGCTGAGCCAATTTTGATCTTCACTTCCTCAGCAGTCCGATCTCCTACAGCCAGTCCGTGTTTTTTCTTTATAAAGTCCGCGATGGCCTGGTCCATCTTGTTACCTGCCACACGCACTGAAGTCTGGGTGACGATGCCACCCAAAGACAAAATACCGACATCTGTAGTGCCGCCGCCCATATCTATGACCATGTTCCCCGCAGGCTGAGCAATGTCGATCCCTGCCCCAATCGCTGCAGCCACAGTTTCTTTGATCACAAACGCTGCTTTCGCGCCAGCTGCCTGAGCTGCGTCAATTACAGCTCGACGCTCAGTAGAAGTGATGCCACCTGGCACAGAAATCATAACTTCTGGTCTGAAAAATCTGATGTTGCCTGTGGTCTTGTTTATGAAATATCGCAGCATGGCTTCTGTGACGCGGTAGTCAGCAATCACTCCATCGCGCATGGGCCTGTGGGCGACGATCGTATCTGGCGTACGGCCGAGCATTTCTTTAGCTTCCTGCCCTACTGCCATAATTCTGTTATCCACGACAGAAATCGCCACTACAGTGGGTTCGTTTATGACGATTCCTTTCTTCGGCACAAAAACGAGAGTATTTGCCGTTCCTAAATCTATTCCGATTTTCTGTAAAAACATAAAATAGTTCAAAAGTTTAAAAGTTCGAAAGTTATAAAGTCGCCTTTAAACCTTTTAACTTTCTAACCTTCTAACCGCTTAATATCTGCCCCCAAAGCTACTAATCTTTCTTCCAGTCGCTCGTATCCGCGATCGACGTGCTCAATTCCGTCTATTTCTGAGGATCCTGAAGCAATCAGCGCTGCTATAACCAGAGTAATACCCATACGAATGTCATAGCTTGTTATTTTAGCACCTTTGAGAGGTGTGGGGCCAATTATTTTTACGCGATGTGGATCTAATATCTCAGCATTGGCTCCCATTTTTTGTAATTCCAAAACATAGCCTAGACGATTTTCATAAAGCCATTCGTAGACCTGCGACTCACCTTTGGCTTGAGTCGCGAGCACAGCGAGCGCCGGAATATCATCTGAGGCAAGCTTCGGATAGAGTCCACACTGAATCTTTGCAGCTTCATAATTTTTCTCTTGCGGAGCGAGTACCTTCACATAATCTTTTCCTACTTCCAGATTGACTTTCATCTTTCGCATCTGGAGTAGAAAATCATCCAGAAAATCTGGATTCAGATTTTTTACGACGATTTCATTTTTAGTTGCAGCAGCTAAGGTGATGAAGCTTGCTGCTTCGTTTGAGTCAGGGATCAGCTCGATCTCAGCGCCATTCAGCTGCTCGACTCCCTCGATCGCAATCGTGTTCGTACCGCTTCCAGAAAT
>CAYOPE010000031.1:0-9196 GCA_964405805.1 uncultured Candidatus Saccharibacteria bacterium
TGGTCCTACTGGGAGTGGAAAATCGACCACGCTTTATACGATTTTGTCTTTGCTCAACACCAAAGGCGTAAATATCGCGACCATTGAAGATCCGATTGAATATAGAATTTCTGGGATTAACCAAACTCAGGTCAGCCCAAAGATCGGACTGACATTTGCTATGGGACTTCGTGCTCTCCTCCGTCAAGATCCAAACATCATCATGATCGGAGAAATTCGTGACTCTGAAACTGCAGAAGAAGCAGTACACGCAGCACTGACTGGCCACGTCGTGCTCTCAACCCTCCACACCAACAACGCTGCTGGGGCTTTGCCTCGTCTCTTAGACATCGGTGTCGAAGCGTACTTGATTGCGTCTACGGTAAATGCAGTAGTAGGCCAGCGTTTGACTCGTCAAATTTGTAACGACTGCCGAGTGGAAGTTAAAATCGATACGAAGTTTGAAGACACTTTAAAGAAGGATTACGACATTCCTGCTTTACTAGCAGTATTGAAACGAGAAAAATTCATTGACCCAAACATCACTAGCCTGACCCAATTGACATTTTATAAAGGTAAAGGTTGTGAGAAATGCGGTCACTCAGGCTATAAAGAGCGAAAAGGGATTTATGAACTTTTGGAGGTCACTGTAGCGATTCAAGACCTGATCATGAATCGGGCGCCCACGTCTCAAATAGAAAGAAAAGCTGTGGAAGAAGGCATGATTTTAATGTGGCAGGATGGATTTATAAAATGTTTGCAGGGTCGGACCACGATCGAAGAAGTCATTAGAGTATCTCGCGAATAATGCCAGATTTTCAATACATCGCGCGGACTAGATCCGGCACAATTCAGAAAGACGTTTTAGCTGCTGTAAATGAACGAGCAGTGGCTGAAGTTTTACATTCGCAAGGATTAATTCCAACGCTCATCAAACCCATGCGTAAAACTTTTGATATCAAAGTTTTTTTCGACATGGCTCGGACCATTAAACTTTTAGACAAAATTACTTTTATAAAAAATCTCTCAGTCATGATCAAGGCTGGTCTTCCCGTCTCCCGCTGTTTGAAAATCCTAACAGCTCAAACTACTAACCCGAGATTTGCAAAAACAGTTTCTGAAATTGCCCGTATGGTCGACTCCGGAACTTCTTTGGCAGATGCTCTCATTAAGTACCCTTCGGTATTTTCGCCGATTTTCGTGAGCATGGTTCGGGTCGGTGAAGTCTCAGGTAACCTGGACCAGAGCCTGGGGTATCTAGCAGATCAAATGCAGCGAGATTATGATTTGGTAGCCAAAGCGCGGGGCGCTCTGACTTATCCCATCATTGTCTTAGTAGCTTTGGGCTTGGTTGGGTTTCTGATGTTTACTTTCGTTTTGCCCAAACTAACTTCGACCTTTAAAGATCTAAACGTACCTCTGCCGCTTATGACTCGAATTGTTATGGGCGTGGTAGATGTTTTCGCCCACTATGGCATTGGGATTTTAGTTTTAGTTATCATAGCTGTGATTGGATTTATTTACTGGCGTAGAACTGATAGTGGTAAACAGATTCTTCATAAAGTGATACTTTACACTCCGATATTTTCCAACATTGTTATCAAAATTAACCTGGCTCGATTTGTCCGAGTGTTTGCTTCGCTGATTAAAAGTGGCATGTCTATAGTTGAAGCATTGGAAGTTTCATCACATGTCGTGGGCAATGTTTATTATCAAAAAGCAATAAATGAAGCAGCAAATAAAGTTCGGGTTGGCTCTCCGGTCACAGCGGTATTTAAAAAAGAACCCAGACTTTTTTCAAACCTTGTCGTGCAGATGATGGAAGTAGGAGAGGAATCTGGCACTACTGATGTCGTGCTAGCTGAGGTTGCGGATTTTTATGAGGCAGAAGTAGATCAAACCATGAAAAATCTTTCTACAATTTTGGAGCCTGTGATCATGATGGTCATCGGTATTGTGGTTGGCTTTCTGGCTGTAGCGTTGATTAGTCCAATTTATAACATTACTCAAAGTGTTAATTAGAAGAGCTAAGCCTGAGGAGGGGATGACTTTAATTGAAGTTGTGATCAGTATGTTTATGCTGACCACCATGGTTGTGTTTTACGCAGCGGCACTAAACACGCTGGCAATTACTAAAAAGCAAACTTATGAAAATACCGCCTATCATGTAGCGAACAAACAAATGGAAAGTTTACGGAACACTTCATACGCTTCTCTTTCATCCTCAGGGACAATTTCTGACGCGCTCCTCTCTCAGATTCCCTCAGGAGCGGGAAGCTATACAGTGAGTAATTATTCTGGCTACACAGGCGTGAAAGAGATTGTGGTCACTGTAACTTGGAATGACGGACAGTCGAAGCAAGTAGTCCTTAAAACTTTGACGCAAAGCGGAGGACTAAATCCATGAGGCAAAATTCAGGGATTAGTTTGCTAGAAGTTGTGATCGTGACTGGGATTGTGGCAGTTTGCAGTGTGATCTTGTCGAGTGTGTTTATCAGTCAAAACAGACTCTATAAAACTGAAACTGCGGAACTAAATATTACAGGGGATGCCAGATTGGCTTTGGATGATATAGATAATTATGCTCGTTCAGCTACACGCACTGTCTCGTCTTATTCTTCCTATACCGCAGGTTCGCAAGTTTTGATTTTGCAAATTCAGTCTATTGATTCCTCGAAAAGATTGATTGCGAGTACATATGATTATGTCGTGTTTTATTTGTCATCTGGCAAGCTTTACCATCAAATTTTTCCTGATGCCTCATCTTCCAGAGTTGCTCAGACTAAGAGGTTGGCGCGGAATGTGAATAGTCTGACTTTTACTTACAATAACGCAAGCTACAGTTCTGTCACGCAAGTGACTACTAGCCTGACCCTGCAGGAAAATGCTGGCGCGCAAACTCGATCGATCACTGTTTCTTCAACTTCAACTTTAAGAGATTACTAAATGAAGCAACAAGGCCAAATTTTACTCATCGCTGTAGTCTTTATGGCAGTCGTCACGTCTTTAATCGTGTCTTTAGTCGGCTATGCTGGTGTTCAGATCAAATCTCATCGTCAGGCTGTAGCGCGTGAGCAAGGGATAAACATTGCCGAAGCAGGCGCGGAGCTCGCTATCTGGAAACTAAACAATCAGGGCGGGTATGCCGGCGAGAGTAACACAGCCTATGGAGCTGGTACGTTTACAGTTACTCTGACGACTTTGAGCTCGAGTAGTAAGCTTGTGAAAGTTGATGCTTATGTGCCAAATTCCACGAGTCCGAAAGCTCACCGCACAGTGCAGGTTACTGCATCAACCTCAGGAGTCAGTAATATTGTCTTTCAATACGGCGTGCAAGTCGGCGCAAGCGGAATTGATATGAACAACAACGCTACTGTTACAGGAGATATATATTCTAACGGCAGTGTTACAGGCTCAAAATTTAATACTATCACAGGCCACGTGGATGCTGTCGGAACTGTTTCGACTGTGACTGTCACTGGTTACACCAATGCTAACGCAGTCACTACTGCTACCATCAGTGGGAATACTAATGTCCACACATCTCTAAGTGGCAGCACTGTGAACGCAAATGTCTCTGCTGCTACGATCTCTAACTGTACGATCACGGGTACAGCAGCCTATAACACTCGCACAAGCTGCAGTGTTTCCGGAGCCACTACCACTCCAAATCCAAGTGTTCCGGCTGCCCCAAGCACGATCAGTATGCCGATCCCTGCCGCTCAAATTACGACTTGGGAAAACGAAGCCGCAGCAGGTACTTTACTAAATGGTAACCAGACTGTCAGTGGCAATTCTTCCCTAGGACCTGGTGCAGTGAAAGTTGTCGGTAATTTGGTGGTCTCAGGCACTTTAACATTAAACGGCACCACTTGGGTCACAGGAAATGTTACGGTTAATAACGGCGCGACCATTCAGCTAGCTTCCAGTTATGGCAGTCTTACCGGAGTTTTGATTGCTGGCACGAACGGTAACACTACCAATGGAGCAGTGACGATTGCTAATAACGGTCATTTACAGGGATCAGGTAGTACTGGCAGTTATATTTTAGTGATTTCTGAGCTAAATAGCACGACCACTACTGCCATCGACATTTCCAACAACGCACTCTCAACTATTCTTTATGCAGCTACTGGTCAGATCAGCATCTCAAACAACGCTCATGTCCGAAACGTCTCGGCTCTCAAAATCCACCTTGGCAACAACGTGGCTTTGCAGTCTGATTCAAACATCACAGCTTCTTATTTTAGTAGTAGCGCTGGTCCTTGGATTTTTTCTCGGCAAACTTATCAGCTTTTGCAGTGAGCATGATATAATTTAAGCAAGATTATGCCCTTTTTTGGCACTCCACAAAAAATTAAATCATTTGGTCTAGATATTTCGGATACATCGATAAAGGTTTTGGATTTGACCAAGCAAGGTGGGCAGTATAGCCCAACTGCGTTTGCAAATATTCCACTTTTCGACCGTGTGATAAACAACCACATGATTGTCAGCGAAAAAAAATTGGCTGACAATATTCTTCAAGCAATCACAGTGGCACGAAAAATAAATACGCCATATGTGATCTGTTCCATACCTGAGGCCAAGTCATTTGTCAGAAACGTATCACTGCCTCGAATGAGCGAAGATGAAATAGACGGCGCCATCCCTTTTGAATTAGAGCAAGATATCCCGGTTCCTGTAGATCAAGTCTATCTGGATTGGCAAATTATCAAACAAGATAGTTCAAAATTTGATTTACTCGTGACAGCTGCCCCGAAGGAATATGTCGACTCACTCGTCGGAAGCCTGAAGCTGGCCAAACTAATTCCAGTTGCGCTAGAAATCGAATCACAAGCTACAGCCAGAGCCCTGATTGGTCCGGATAACCTACAAAAAAAAGTTTTGATCGTGGATCTAGCCACCAAGCAAACTAGCTTTATCATCGTGGATAATGGAATTATTCAGTACACTTCCAGTATCCCTACGGCAGGGAATGCTATGACTGAGAGTATCGCCAGAAATCTGGGACTGAAATATGAAGAAGCCGAAAGATTAAAGCAAAGCGGCGGAGCTGCTGCTCCAGATCTTTTAGAAAGTATGAGGAAGTCAGTCCTGCCTGTTTTGGATAGTATCTTAGAAGAAATTAAAAATATTTTTCGATTTTATAGCGAGTACAATCCTGATCATAAAAGCATTGAGACAATTTTGCTTTGTGGGGGGACGGCCAAATTAGCAGGTATGGCTGATTATTTTTCTGGTCGCTTAAACGCGGGATCGACAGGGATGTTTATAAACGTCAGTTTAGGTGATCCATGGGCGAACATAATGAGTTTGAAGACTGAGCAATCATTACCGTTTACCCCGACTGAAGCTTTGGGATTTACCACAGTCGTCGGTCTGGCGATTCGAGGAGTGAAATATGAAAAGAATTAACCTGCTACCAAAAAGCCAGCAACGAGAAGTTAGCCTTTTACTTTTTTCAAAAAAGTTAGAGAGCTTTTGGGTGTGGGTTTTCATGAGCTTGCTATTATTTTTTGTCTTAAGCTACATCACGAAGTCATTACTCGTGATTCAGGGCGAGCAGATCGATGCCCAGATCGGACTTGATAAGGAGGTTTTGAAAAGTGCTGATAATGAAGTTCTCAGAGAGCAAGTTTCAGAACTAAATTCAGAGATCAAATCAATCCAAAATTTGAATGCTCAGCATTATCATTGGTCTGTGGCATTGAAAGAATTAGGCAATCTGTTACCATCTGACGTCCAGGTTAGTCTTTTAAGCTTCGATCGAACTACTGGCAAAGTCGAAATTCAAGGGAAAGCGGGAAAACGTGATAGCGTTCTGAAATTTTGGTCGGATATTCATAAGTCTGTCTATTTTCAGGATATCAATTTTCCTTTGGGAAACCTGGACAGCGCATCTGACACGGATTTTAGTTTTATTTTTTATGTTAAACCAGAGGCTTTAAAATAAATTATGAAATCTCTATCTAAAGTTATTGTTATCAGCAGTATTGGAGTATTTGTCTCTCTGCTTATCATTGTCTTCCTAATCAAGCCGATTTTAGGAGAAATTATTGGTATCAATAAAGACGTCACAGATAAAAAGTTGGAATCCGACACACTTGATCAGCAGATTACAGCGTTTAAGACAGCCAAGGTCGACTTGGCGAAAGCTACTCGCAAACAAGAAATAATCGACTCGATTGTACCCAAAGAGAGCTTGGTCGTGGCTGTAAAAGATATGGAGCTGGCGGCAGCGAAAACAGGGACTACTACTTCGCTGAGCATAAAAGAAATTGATCAAAAAAACAAATTGCCAGAAGTGATTTCTGGCAAGCAGGCTTCTTCAGAGGTTCAATTTGAACTCACGAGCTTTAACGACTACATAGGTACTATAAATTTTCTGAGCCTACTCGAACACTCACCGAGGTTTGTGGAACTGTACAAGATAGTTCTTACTCCGGAAACACTTCAAGGAACAGCTGGACAAGAAGCCGTCCGCACTGGTAGAGTTTTAGGCACCTTTGACGGTATATTTGTTATAAAAAATAAATAACCTTGATGAAAGTCAGATTTATAAAATTTGTAATTCCAGGACCAGGACTCATGTTAGTTCTACTTTTTCTTCTAATTCTTGCGTATGAAGGCTATCTTTTATATTCAAAAGTTTACGCCAATTTATCTATCGGTAGTCAGGACATTATCGCGGGGAGTGTTGTGCGACTTGATCTAAACGCGTACAATAAAATGCTCAAAACAATCGATAATAATAAAACTTTTATACCAACGCCTCCGGTTTTATCCAACCCGAATCCGTTTAAATAATGTCACAATCCATCATTGAAGTTGAAAATTTATCGAAAACTTTCCGGATTAAGCAAAAGCAATCCGGTTTTTTGGCTGGATTGGTCTCGCTGTGGAATCCAAATTTTAAAATAGTAAAAGCGGTAGAGAAAATTTCTTTTTCAGTGAAAGAAGGAGAAATTGTCGCGTTCATCGGCCCGAACGGCGCTGGTAAATCAACCACAATTAAAATGCTTACTGGAATTTTGTACCCGAGTAGTGGTGTTATTAATGTTCTCGGGATAAATCCTAGTAGACAACGTCAGAAATTGGCCTATCATATAGGCTCAGTTTTTGGCCAAAAACCCCAGCTTTGGTACCACTTACCTCCTCAAGATACTTATAACTTATTTGCACGAATTTATGAACTAGACCAAAGGAAATTTGAGAAACGACTTGATTATTTGATTCAAGCTTTCGAAATCCAAAATTTACTCAGCACCCCAGTACGCAAAATGTCTTTAGGTCAGAGAATGCGCTGCGAAGTAGTAGCTTCTCTTCTGCACCAGCCGAAAGTTGTTTTTTTAGACGAGCCTACAATCGGACTAGATGTAATTGCAAAGCAGAGGATTCGTGAAGTCATTAAACACATAAACGAAACCGAGAAAGTTACCATCTTCCTTACCTCTCACGATGCAGGAGACGTAGAAGCTCTGGCCCAGCGAACCATAGTAATTAACCATGGCACTATTTTATTTGACGATAGCACGGAACAATTTAAGAAAAATTACATTAAAACTAAAACCGTCGAGCTAGTAGTTGAAGGCAGTGCTCATAGTTTTGATTTTCCACAAGGCAAAGTCATAGACCGAAGCAATGTTAGCGTTAAAATCGAGATTGAACCTAGTTCAAAGAACATCGAGAGTCTGCTTAATTATGCCACTCATAATTTTCAGATTAAGGACATCAATATTCAGGATCCTCCCATGGAAGAGATTATAGCTGACATATATTTGAAGAAAAAAAATGATTAATCGTTTGAGTTTTAAACTTCAAAAATACTTCGAGATAGCCAAAATAACTTATTATGACTCCACGGCTTATATTGGAGATGTATTAGGTATGGCAGGGCTGATCGCCGCGAGAGTTTGGATATTTTCCCAGCTTTATAGTTTAGCTTTTCATTTATCGAATTCTTACACCGTTGGAGGATTGACGCTAGTGCAAACAATATGGATTCTAGCTTTGACTCAAAGTTTTCATGTTTCCAATCGTACTCGTAAGATCATGATAGATATTGAGTATGAAATCAAAAACGGCAATATTGCTTATTCTATTTCTAAACCATATAGCTATCTCTGGTTTAATTTTTCTGCTTGCGTAGGTGTGATCGGTGGGCACATTTTTATAACAACTTTATTTGCTTCGATTACAGCCCTGGTTCTGGTAGGGTTGGTTAAAGTTTCATTACTTGCATTGATTTTAGGAACAATACTATTAGTATTTGGGTTTGTTATGAATACTTTTGCGATTTTAATTGTAGGCTTACTTTCTTTTTGGTCAGAAGATATTTCTGCATATAGATGGATTTATGATAAGTTACTTTGGGTTTTTGGAGGAATTTTTTTACCAGTCTCCCTGTTTCCGGAAAAATTTAAAATTTTAGTCGATTATCTACCATTCAATCATATGTTTTACGGTCCAGCAAGAATGATGATCGGAGGCGATGTTACGTTATTTGTGAAATATTTATCAATCCAAATAGTCTGGATTGTTGTTTTTGGAGCAATTTTGAGTTTTATCTATAATAGAGGCATTAAGCAAATTTCCATCAATGCTGGCTAAATTTTGGCTATATATCAAACTCACATTCGAAGTAGTGAAGCTCAATATTCTTTCTGCGATGGAATATCGAGCGTCCTTCATGGCTCAGGTTTGGGGCATGGCCATTAATGATTTGTTTTTAATTTTTCTATGGTATATATTTTTTTCCAGATTCCCAGACCTAAATGGCTGGCATCTTCGAGACACGCTGCTCTTGTTCGCTGTCGGTATGACGAATTTTGGGATTTATCGAGTTATTGCGGGCAACGCAGAGGAAATCTCGCGCGGGATTAGTCGTGGGGAGCTTGACTACCACATGACACTTCCTAAAAGTGTACTATGGCAGGTTAGTACATCGCGAAGTAATATTTCAGCGATTGGAGATTTTATCTTTGGAATAATTGTTTTTCTTTTTGTTATTCACTCTTGGCAAAGTTTTCTTCTATACCTACTTCTTTCTTGTGTCAGTGCTTGGCTTATATATAGTTTCGTTGTGGCTTTGCAGTCTTTGGGATTCTTTTTTGGCAATTTCGAGGAAACTGCGGACAGGATTTTTAGTATTATGCTTGGTCTCTCGTTATATCCAGAAACTACCTTCACAGGAGTGATTAAATTTATCACTTTC
>CAYOPE010000032.1:0-8236 GCA_964405805.1 uncultured Candidatus Saccharibacteria bacterium
ACCTATATCTGAAAAGATTTGCCGAATTTGGTCGTAACTTACGAAAACCCATATGGCAACGATCCATTTTTTAAAAATTTCGGTTTCCAAGTACCAGTGTATCACCAGAACGGGACTACGCATCAGAAGGTCGGAGCTGGGACCGGATTTTTGATTACCTCAGACGGCTACATCCTGACCAATCGGCATGTGGTCGTGGATCAGACTGCTGACTATACGGTTTTACTTTCAGATGGCAGTCAGAAGCCGGCAAAAATTATTTATATAGATCAGAGCAACGATGTCGCGATTGTGAAAATCGAAGGCTCCTACCCGAAAGTGAGTCTGGGTGATTCATCTTCGCTTAAGCTTGGTCAATCAGTGATCGCGATTGGCAATGCTTTGGGTGAATACAATAACTCTGTGTCAGTCGGAATCGTCTCAGGGCTGAATCGTAGCATTACAGCATCAGGTGAGGGTACTTCTGAGGATTTGTCAGGCGTAATTCAGACAGACGCGGCGATAAATCCTGGAAATTCTGGCGGACCATTGCTTGACCTGAACGGCCGAGTCGTAGGCATAAACGTGGCCACTGTCGTAGGCTCGAGTAACATCAGCTTTAGTATCCCGATCAATACAGTAAAGGCAATTATTAATTCAGTCATCAAATGAAATTCGCGAAAATTTTTAAAGGCAATAATTTACTATATATAATTTTAGGAGTCGCAGCCCTGGCATTGTTACTAGGATTTTTAGTCGTGCGCAAGCGCATCAATACTCCTGCAGCGAGTCAGGGTCAGCAAGAACAAACGCAGAAAGCTTCAGAAGACAAGCAGCCAGAGACTGATGTGCCGAAAAAAGACGCGGTTGTTCCTACCAGCTGGCCTGTATATACGAATGACAAATATAGCTTTTCAGTGTCTTACCCTCCGAGTCTTCAGGCAGGAGCAGTATCGAAAAATTCAGTACTAGGGACTTACCAGGTTCCTGTGCGGGGATTTCACGTTGGTCCTCTAGTTTTTGTCGTTTTGAAAGATTCCGCATTGAAGCAAGATGCCCAAGATTATTTTAATGCATCATATGATCTGGCTTTACACCCTCAGCCTTCTGAACCTGGGAGCCCTTCGGTTTCGTGTAAAGGCGAAAGTATTACTACTCAGATCAAAAGCGTGTCTTGCAGTGGTGAGGGCGGCGATGCCAAGTATGCTTATATAAAAGGCACTGACTTCGACGTGTTTGTGGATGGGTATTCGAAAGGCTATGACAAGCAAGACTATGGAAGTTTTCAAACAGACACTGACTATGATGCGATCCTATCTTCTTTCAAATTTGCGACAACTAATTCGAACAGCACTACAACTACATCAACTGACTCAACTACGCCTCCTGGTATCCAGACTTTTTCTATCTCTACTGATGATAACACAGCCACACCCAGCTCTATCAGTGTACCGAAAGGCACTATAGTCGAAATTACTTTCACTGTGGCTCCATCAAATGTCTTTGGCGCGGGACTCGATTTTCGAAGTTCAGTAGTCAACTCCGGCACCATACCAGCAGGTCAGAGCAAAACAATTTCTTTTACTGCTGACCAGTCATTTAACTTTACACCGTTCTGGCCAGCGAGCAACATCGCGAAAAATTATAAGATAAATGTAGTAGTTCAGTAAGTAGTAAGCAGTAATCAGGAAACAGAGGGCCTTGACCCCCACACCAAAGATTTGGTGTGGGGGTTGACAAAAGGGCTTTTTTAGTCTATGATTTATAGTTCGCATTGAAAAAAAAGAGGAGGCTTTTTCTCACTTTTTGTTTTGGGTTTATTCACGCAAGTTTCGTCAATGTCAGTTTCAGGAGAATCGCATATGAAGAAGCTCGTCGTCACGGTCGCGCTGTTGTTTGTCGCTCTCAGCACCGTTCACAACGCGTCGGCGCAGGGATCTGCAGGTCCCAACCACTTCCAGTACCGCGGGAAATACTCGGAGGCGTACTACGAGAGAAATCCGACGCCGTGCATCACCGAGACGGCGAGTGTGTACGTCGGCGAGAGCGTGTTCCACTCGACCGGCAAGCGGGTCGCCTCGGGGCCGGCGGTCGTGGTCTACGTCTCGAAGTACGATCACTGCACAGGTTTCTTCTTGTTCAGCGGATCGAACTACGATCCGAACACTGGCAACTACAACGCCACGATCGACTCGTTGAGCTTCAACAACGACGGCGCGGCGAAGGTCAGCGCGACCGCCACTCTCAACGACGTCTCCAACGGCTCGACGCTGACGGTTCGAATCCAGGACCTGAAGTGGCTGCCGGCGACGGTGTGCGAAACCTCGGACGTCCACAGCCTGAACCTGCTCGACCGCACGCGAACACACCGGATGGAGAACTGGTGTACGGCGAGCACGGTCGGTTCGGTCACCGACGGCGTCAGTGTCTATACGTACAAACCGAGCTTCATGTTCGCAGTCTTCGGCGAGGTCAAGGAGCTCGGGCAGAAGTAAGAAGTGAGACAAGAGGTCGCTGGTTGGTTGCTTCTAGCAATCACTGGCGGCCTCTGTTTTTTAATTTCCAACTTTGTAGCCGATCGGCTAAATTGTTGGAAATCATATTGATTTGCTTAAAGTTTTCTTCAAGTCTATCGCTTTGTCCAGAACACCTTTCCAGAGGTCGTGCTTTTTTTGTAAGCGTGAGAAAATATTTTTCATGGTGAAATCTCGAGGACTAAGACCCTTCTTCACTTCTCGCCACTCGAGCGGGGTAGAGACAGTGGCGCCTGGTTTGGGCCGCAAACTGTATGGCGCTGCTAGAGTTTGGCCTTTGTTGTTTTGTAGGTAATCGAGATATACTTTGTGTTGCCTTTTGGCTGGGTGACGCTCAAGACTCGTGATCTTTGGCAATTTTTTGTTGACTAAGACTGCAATCTTGTGCGCAAAGTCTTTGACTTGTTTGTAAGTGTATTTGGCGCCCATTGGGACATAAATGTGCAATCCAGTAGCGCCTGAGGTTTTACAAAAGTTTGGCACTTTCAGCGAGTCGAGCACTTTGTGCACGGTTTGCGCTACTTCGACCACTTTATCAAAAGAAATTTTTTCAGGATCAAGGTCGATAATCATGAAGTCTGGTTTATCGAGATGATTGATTCTGAAGCTCCAGGGGTTGATCTCGATGCAGCCGAGGTTGACCATGTATAGCAGGCTGTCGAGATCCGTGGCTATGACATAATTGACGCTATTTATTTTCACCGTCTTGATAAAGTCCGGATGCTCAGGCAGATTTTTCTGGAAAAAGTTAGGTTTACTGATGCCACCCGGGTGGCGGTTGAGCGACTGCGGCCGGTTTTTCAGATAAGGGAGGATGTATTTGGCGATTTTTCGGTAATACCCAATCACATCACCCTTGGTGATCTTTTCTTTAGGGAAATAGGTTTTGTCTAAGTTTGTGAGTTCTGGTTTTGCCATGAATTGACAGACGAATTATGTAGATTTATTATATAGAGACAATAAATGGCGGTAAAGGAGATAAAATGTCAGAAGTTACTTTGGAGGCGATTGCGGGAGTCGTAGAGAAGGTTGTGGATGATAAGCTGCAACCCATTAAGGAGATTTTGGATGATCACACAGAAACGTTAGAGCGGCATACGACCATCCTCGATCAGCTCTTAACCAAGAAAAAGACTAAAGACGATGAAGAAACCGTCGCTATTTTCAGATTTAGTCGTCTTGAGAACTGGGCAAAAAAAGTCGGTGAAAAACTTAGAATCAAATTTGAACTATAAAAAATAAAAATCGCTCCTCTAACGGAGCGGTTTTTTTATTGATGCGGTAACTATATCATCATGCTAGCACGTTAGCATGTGCAGCCCGGGAGTTGCGCAAGACTTTTATATTTGCTATACTTTATTTCATGCAAAAGCAAGTAGTCAACCAAAACACTACTACCACCTCTTCTGAAGAGGCGTGATTGCTTTTGCCTAGCTAAATAAGCAAACTTCAAGCCTCTTCAATTCCGAAGTGGTTTTTTGTTTGCGCTCAAATGGAGGAAGTATGGAAAAGGATTCGGCCTCACCGTGGAATCCAAAAAGAATCAAGAAGAAGGTAAGAAAAATGCAGGGAGATTTTCTAAGGCAGATCAAAGCCGTAGATCGACTGGATCGTGATTGGAATGCTGACATTCGTTGGACAACCTCAGAGATCAAGTGCAAGGTTTGCAAAAAAAGGCTTGAGCAAAATAGCTTTGAGATAGTCGCTTATTGCTTCAGTCCCAAATGCAAAAGAACTAACCAAGTACACTGTCCGACTTGCGGAGCATCCGCCAAAAGCTGGAAGTGGCTTACTTCGGTTGATGGATGCAAGGTCCGATGTCGGTGCGGAAATGAATTCTTTGTCTTATTTAAGAATCATGATCCGCGGGTTGCATACATAAAGGAAAAGCGACGATTCGAACAAGCAACGCAAGGCATGTATGAAAGGCTTGGTCCAGGTGGGCCGTAAACACCGCACTAACTAGAAGACTGATCCGCTTCCGCTGGAGTTACAGCGGACGGGTCAGCTCTTTTTTTATTTCCCGATTGATGTTATTCTTAAATTCATGAGATTACTCTGGTCATATTTGACTAAATACAAGAAAGTTTTGTTTGGGACCCTGGTTTTGGCCACCATCAACCAGGTGTTTTCACTTTTGGATCCGCAGATTTTTCGCATCATCGTCGACAAATATGTTGGCAGGATTCACGAGCTTACGAAATCCGACTTTGTCCGCGGCATTATTTTATTACTACTGGCCGATGTCGGTGTGGCTTTGGTTTCCAGGACTGCGAAAAATTTCCAGGACTTTTATCTAAACGTCGTGGTGCAGCGCGTAGGCACGCAGATGTATGCGCACAGCGTGCATCATTCGTTTTCTTTGCCATATGCTGTGTTTGAAGATCAGCGCAGCGGAGAATTTTTGCAAAAATTACAAAAAGCCAGACTTGATGCGCAGACTCTCATGCAAGGCAGTGTCAACGTTTTATTTTTCGCGTTAGTCGGTGTGATTTTCGTGCTTGTTTACGCTTTTTATGTCAATTGGCTCGTGGGTTTGGTTTACGCGATGATCATTCCGACTCTGGGCCTGACGACTTATCTCATCAGTAAAAAAATTAAACAGGCTCAAGTCCGCATTATAAACCAAACTGCCGCTCTGGCCGGCTCGACCACAGAAACTTTGCGCAATGTCGAGCTTGTAAAAAGTCTCGGACTTGAGAATCAGGAAATTAAAAGACTAAATGACACCAACGCCCAGATTTTGGATCTGGAATTAGAAAAAATTAAGATTGTGCGCACTTTTAGTTTTATCCAAGGCACGACCATCAATGCTCTGCGCTCGCTTCTAATGTTTCTGATGCTGTATTTGATTTTCACAGGCGGCATTACTTTTGGCCAATTTTTCAGCTTGCTGTTTTATTCATTTTTCGTGTTCAACCCTCTCGGTCAGTTCGGTGATGTCGCACAGCAGTATCAGGAAGCGAAAGCGTCCCTGGATCGCTTGGACGGCATTCTGCAAATTCCAGCAGAAGCCAAGCCTGCTCACCCGCAAGTCGTGAGCAAACTATCTGATATTAAGTTTGAAAAAGTCGATTTTCAATATGAGACAGGTGATAAGCCGGCGCTGGAAGATGTAAATGTCGACATTCGCTCTGGTCAGACTGTGGCTTTCGTGGGCCCGTCCGGCAGCGGCAAGACGACTTTGGTCAAATTGATCGTGGGACTGTATAAGCCGACTTCAGGCACGATTAAGTTTGCGGGCGTGGATGTAAAAGATTTGGATACAGAAAAGTTTCGCAACAGAATCGGACTTGTAGCGCAGGACACCCAGCTGTTTGCGGGTACGATCCGAGAAAATTTGTTATTTGCTTCTCCCAACGCTTCAGACGAAGAATGCATCGAGGCATTGAAAGCATCCGCAGCGCAAACTTTGCTCGATCGCGGAGGTAGAGGACTGGATACGCGAATTGGCGAAGGCGGACTGAAGCTATCTGGAGGTGAGAAGCAAAGACTGGCCATAGCCAGAGCGCTACTTCGCAAGCCAGACCTTTTGATCTTTGACGAAGCGACTTCGAGTCTGGATTCTATTACTGAAGAGCAGATCACACAGACGATTAAAGAAATAGAAGCGAGCAGAAAAGATTTTATAAATGTTCTTGTGGCTCATCGCCTGTCTACCATCATGCACGCAGATACGATTTTTGTTTTAGCGAAAGGTAAAGTGGTGGAGCAGGGAACCCACGATCAACTTTTGAAACAAAAAGGTCTCTATGCTGCCCTCTGGCAGCAGCAAGTGGCGAGCAAGGAGACAGTTCGCGTATAAAAAACAGCGCCGGGGACTCGAGGTGAGTCACCGGCGGTGGTGGAAAATCGTTCGGTTCAGTGGAGGATTATCGGCTTGGTCGGACGATTTCGCTCTATCATGTCACGCAAGACGTCACTATTCTTGGCATCAGAGTTTTTTTCTGTAACCAAGTGAGGAAACGTGATCATTGTGACGTCTTTGAGTAACCGTGATAAGTTGGATTTATTCACGAACTCGGCGAACACGGGATCATCTTCTGGTTCGTCCAGAATTCCTACCAGAAGAACAGGATGCCTTTTTTCGATGAACTGGATGAGGTTAGGTTCATCGAAAGACACTTCCAGCATGATGAAGGTGCCGGTGACATGTTCTTTTAGTAGGTCACCCAGAACTCTGACAGTCTTCTCGTCCAATTTGCGCGAAGAGACGGCAATGACCATCGCGGGAGAGCGCAGTGACGGATCAATTCGAGGATTCCTCCTTGACCCGCTGTTTTTCTTCGGCTTTCGTCTCCGTTTTTTCATGAAGCCTCCGAAATGGGGATGTGGTCAGTATAGCTTATTTTCCTTTTCGATGATAGTTTTCGTAGACGTCGCGGAGGCGTTTGTTGGTCAAGTGAGTATAGATTTGGGTGGTGGAGATAGAGGAGTGGCCGAGAAGTTCTTGGACAGAACGTAAATCTGCGCCATTGGTGAGTAAATCTGTTGCAAACGAGTGCCGCAGAGTATGTGGCGTGATTTTTTTCATGATGCCGGCGAGCTTGGCGTATTTTTTGATAATGCGCTGAATAGATCTGGCAGTTAGGCCGCTCATCTTTTCGCTCATGGGCTCAATTTGTTTTTCTACAGATTCCTTCGCATCATGGCGGATAAACAGGGCCTTGGAATTGTCTTCACGGGCATCGAGGTATCTTTGTAAATGCTCAACTGCTCTGCTAGACAAGAAAACTAGGCGCATCTTATCACCTTTGCCGCGCACAGCGAACTCGCCACGCTTGAGATTGAGCGAGTCACGCTTGAGACTGACCAGCTCCGAGATACGAAGACCTGTTGAGAAGAGCATTTCCAATATGGCGCGGTCCCGCAGGCGAGTCAGGTCGCTCTTTTCTTGATACGTAGCTTTGATCAGCCGCTCCACGTCTTCGATGTCCAGGAATTCTACTGTTCGGGCAGGCGTTTTTGGCAACTCGATTTTTTCTGCTGCCAAGGATTTGATATCGCGCTTGGCGAGGTATTTGAGGAAGCTTCGCAGAGCGATGAGGTGATAGTTCTGGGTAATAATTTTTAAATTTTTTTCCTTGGTCGCCATGCGGTTGAGAAATAGGCGAAAGGACCTCACGAGCTCTAGATCCACGTCTTCAGGATCTTTCACTCCTTGCTTAGCACAAAACTCCACAAACCTTTTCAGATAGTGGTCATAATTACGTAAAGTTAGCCTCGAGCGATTTCTTTCGACTTCGAGGTACTCGAGGAATTGGATATAGCAGCGTTGGAGTTTGGTTTTAGTTTGCATATTCAAATTTTCTTCTCCCCTCGCGGGAGAAGATGTCCGATCCTTGATCGGACAGATGAGGGGGTTATAAGGACTTGGCGAATCTGCTGAAGAACAGACAGGATGTTGTTGTTTATTTCGCTATTCCAGAATCTAATTATTTTGAAGTTTTGTTCTCGCAAATATTTGTCTCTCGAATGATCAGTGGATTTAGTTTTTCTATGATGAGCGCCATCAAGCTCGATTATCAATCGCTTATCGAAACAGCAGAAATCTACAATGAAGCCATCGATAGAAACTTGGCGGCGAAATTTATAATTATAAAAATTGCGGTCCTTTAGCAAAAGCCAAAGTTTTTGTTCTTCTGGTGTTGAGTTTTTCCGTACTTCTTGTTTTATTTCTTTTTGTCTCAAAGTCCCCCCTCACCCGTCGCTTCGCGCCACCC
>CAYOPE010000033.1:0-7729 GCA_964405805.1 uncultured Candidatus Saccharibacteria bacterium
ATGATCATTCTTTAGATGCTGGCGTAATTTACCGTGCAGAACAGCACAGATAAAGTCGGCGTTGTGACTGCTTACTTTAAAGATTCAGTAACTGAAAAAGAGACGAGTAGTATAATCACGGAGATCCAATCTCTGCCTGGGGTAAAATCAGTGGCATACACATCAAAAGCAGATGCTATAGCTGCGTTTCGGCTGCGACACGTAAACGAGCCAGTTCTACTTCAGACACTAGACGAATTTAAAGATTACGAAAACCCAATCCCAGCCTCGCTAGCAGTCAAAGCAGACAAGCTGTCTGATTATTCGCAACTCTATGAAACTCTGAAAGGCGATCGCTACGCGCCGTATTTTCAGAGTATTCGTGACAACCAAAAAGTCATAGACAAGCTTCACAATATTATCGATTTTATCACTAAATTTGGATTAATTTTGGCCTTGATCTTTATGATCGTCACGGTTATGGTGACTTTCAATACGATTCGTCTTACGATCTACAATCGTCGAGAAGAAGTCGAAATCATGCGACTGGTGGGAGCGACTAATTCATATATCATTTGGCCCTTCCTAATCGAAGGAATTCTGTACGCCCTGATCGCTACAGTGTTTGTGTCATTTATAGTCTTAGGTTTGCTTCTCATCCTCTCTTCTCGTATCGAGCAATTCTTATCCATCTCCTCTCTAGGCACGAGTCTGATTCGCGCTCTGTTCTGGAAAATTTTAATTACCAATCTTTTGGCGAGCATTATTCTTTCTTTCATCGCCTCAGGTATTGCTATTCGCAAGTATTTACAGGTATAATTTATGTATGAAAGTAATTCTTACTAAAGATGTCGCGGGACTAGGAAGATCTGGTGACGTTAAAGAAGTTTCTGACGGCCATGCCAGAAATTTTTTGTTGCCAAGACGTTTGGCTCTGCCTGCCACGACTCAAGCCTTACAGAAACTCCAAAAAGAAACAGAAGAGCACCAAGTAAAGGTTGCGAAAGATCACGAAAGAGCCTTGACTCTAAGAAACAAGCTCGAAGGCAAAACCTTTGCTATAAAAGCTCGAGCTCAAGGGAAAAATTTATTTGCGGCTTTACGTGAGAAAGATCTAGCACAGGTGGTTATGGAAAAGTCGGGTGTCGAAATCTCACCAGAAATGATAATTGTCAGCAAACCTCTGAAATCAATTGGTTTGCACTCACTTGAAATTCGACTTGCCAAAGATATCAAAGCTTTAGTATCATTAAATGTGGAGGCAGCATAAATGGCCAAAAATAAGCATCACACTAAATACATTTTCATCTCGGGTGGCGTGATCAGCAGCGTAGGTAAGGGAATTACCACTGCTGCCATCGCCACTCTTTTAGAAGCTCGGGGCTACAAAGTAGCTCCTTTAAAATGCGATCCATACCTAAATGTGGACGCAGGTACGATCAGACCGCAGGAGCACGGCGAAGTTTTCGTCACAGAAGATGGCATGGAAACTGACCAGGACGTTGGCAACTACGAACGCTTCATGAACACAGACTTGTCTTCAGCTAACTATCTGACAAACGGTCAGGTTTACCAGGAAATTATTCGCAAAGAAAGAAATTTTGAATACGAAGGTGAAGATGTCGAGATTGTGCCGCATGTGCCAGAAGAAATCATCCGTCGTTGCGAAATGGCTGCCAAGCGCCGCAATGCTGATTTTGTAATTGTAGAGATCGGTGGCACAGTCGGGGAATATCAAAATATTTTGTTTATCGAAGCCAATCGTATCATGAAATATCGCTACAACCGCGATGTTATTCATCTTCATGTGGCTTACTTGCCAACTCCACCAAGTGTCGGAGAAATGAAATCCAAGCCAGTTCAGACTTCAGTCAGGCTGCTAAATGGCAGCGGAATTCAGCCAGACTTCATTATTGGCCGTGGAGAGAAACCACTAGACAAGCGTCGCAAATCGACACTCGCTATGATTTGTAATGTCCCGGAGGATCGGATTATTTCTGCGCCTAATGTGGACACGATTTACAGAATTCCTATGGAGTTCGAAAAGCAGGGCCTGACTGACAAAATTTTACAAAGACTGGACCTCCGCCCTCGCAAACCAAATCTAAAAAAGTGGCAGAACCTAGTCAGTCAAATCAATCGCGCGAAAAAAGAAATTAAAGTTGCAGTGGTGGGAAAATACTTTGAAACAGGCGAGGATTACAAGCTTGCTGACGTCTATATTTCAGTTGTCGAATCCCTCAAACACGCTTCCTGGACGAATGGTGTGAAGACAAATCTAACTTGGATTTCCAGTAGGGAAGTAGAGGAAAATGGTGTAGAAAAAATGCTCAAAGGCTACGATGGTATCGTAGTTCCAGGCGGCTTTGGTAAAAGAGGCACTGAAGGCCTGATTGAGACTATTAAATACGCGCGCGAACACAAAATTCCATATCTAGGCCTGTGCTATGGTATGCAAATGGCTGCAATAGAATTTGCCCGAAATGTCTTGAAACTCAAGAGTGCGAACACAACCGAAGTCGATGATGACACACCGCATCCAATCATAAATATCATGCCTGATCAAGAGAAAAAACTTCTGAAAAGAGAATACGGCGCGACTATGAGACTAGGCGGCTGGGTTTGTAGTTTGAAATCTGGTACAATCGCTCAGCGCGCTTATGGCGCAAATAAAGTTTCTGAGCGTCACAGGCACCGCTACGAGTTTAACAATAAATATCGCAAACAATTTGAAGCAGCTGGCATGGTTTTCTCAGGCACTTCTCCTGATGGCCACCTGGTTGAGATCATGGAACTCAAAGATCATCCGTTTTTCCTCGGTACCCAGTTTCATCCTGAGTTTAAATCAAGACCGCTTGCCCCAGGACCTCTATTCCGAGAATTCATAAAGGCCACGATTCACCACAAGAAATAAATTAAAGACAAACTAAAAGCCGCCCTATTCAGGCGGCTTTGAAATTTATTCCAAGAATTGCTCTTTGTACCAGTACATTTTCAGCGCTCCGAGAGTAATTAGCCAGAGGATAGTCAGCAGTATCCAGCCGAGGATCGGGATCAATCCTAGAAGCAGAGCTATGACTGCGCCGACTCCCAGATCGCGCCAGCGATTTGTCGTAGCGTTTTTATCATACCAGCTCCAAGCTAATTTACCGATGTAGAACAGCATAAGAATCGAAGAAGCAACGATAAATAGTCCGTAGGCAAGAAACACGATAACTCCCAAGTAGAATCCGATCACTGTAAAAAATAATATTAGTCCTACGATTGGCGCCAAGATCAGAACCAAGAGTCCTATGCCGAACGAATGTGCAGGCTTATCCATGGCTTGCTTGACGACTGCTGAGACTTTGGCAGGAATGAGCCAGGCAAGAACCAGACCCGCCACCAGAAGCATTATGAATTTGAAGATGCTGCTGATTATCAGCAATCCCACGATTCCGCCTTGCTGAGCATAGCGCTTGTTAACTTTTGTGAAATTAATCGCATTGACTTTTGCGCCTGCTGACACAACCGCTTCTTCTGGTCCTTTGTAAGTAATTTTGCCTGTCACGTGACTTTGCGGACCGAAGGACAAGCTTCGACTAGCCATAATACTGACATTACCTGTTACTGTGCCATTGATCACGACATCTTTGGCCGCAATGGACAGATCACCGTCTCCCGTGGCTTGACCAGTAAGCTGAATTAGTCCACCTGCAGCAACCAGGTCACCACTAATAGTTTTGTTTAGCCCGACACTTCCGCCAAGTACATGAACGTTTTTTCCCACAGGTGCGTCAATGTCCACCCGGCCACCCACGACGAACAAATCGTCCTGCACATTACCAGTGATTTTTACAATTCCACCAGCTGCCAGAAGATCGCCTTGAGTCGCACTATTTACAGTCACCACACTGCCTATGACATGCAGGTTTTTGTGAGTCTCAGTAGAAGCTAGGTTTACTACACCATTGCTCTGTCTGCTCAGACCCATTTCGGGCGCTACAAACTCTGCAGCAAAAGCTGGAGCTGCGAACAAGAGCAAAACCGCACTTAAAGCTAGGATTTTTTTCATAGAATTCGATTAATATTTGTATCTTTATTTAAGCACTAACAAAAAATCCCCGCAAGCGGGGATTGGTCTATTTGGATTCTATGTGAACAAACCGTCTGAGGTGTAAACCGCCATCAAATCCTCTGACTTTTTTTGAGCTAAACTTCACTGTGCCCACAGCAACTGCATAAAGAGTATCATCAGAGCCTCGGCGGACATTTTTACCAGCATGCCATTTGGTGCCTCGTTGACGAATTAGGACATTACCAACCTTGGCGGTTTGACCGCCAAAGAGTTTGATACCAAGTCTTTTTGATTGTGAGTCGCGGCCTAGAGCTGTAGAGCCGCCTGCTTTCTTATGTGCCACGTCAGTCTATAAATCGTCGGATTCTGTCTCCTCCGCGGATAAGGCGGATTCTACTACAGTCTCCGGTTGAATAACTTTTCCGTATTGTATCACGAATACTTCACGAGCTACTATTTGATCTCTGCGATCGTAAATCATGGATTTGCGATCCGTAACTTTCAGAAACTTGTACTTTTTCGCTAGAAACTCAGGCAAAGGATCCAGAATAGTGTAGCCGTTTTCTGTGATAAAGTCAAGGATCGGCATGTGTTCGTACCCAGTCATACCTACTTTGTATGCTGGCAAACTAATCACAATTCTCGCGCCTTCAGAAAGAAATTTTTTAAATTCCTTAAAGACTTGATCGTACAACTTAGCTAAATTTTTAAAGTTGCTCTGCATTTCAGGTTTCTTTGGCAATTTGCCGTAAATCGGCCCGAGAGTCCCTTCAGTTACGATGGCAGAAACCTTGTAGCTCGGCAGTTGAATCGATATTTCAGCAGCATTTGATTTGAAAAGCTTGTAGCGGCCAGGAGCTACATGATAACGATTGCGAAACCACTCCAGATTCTTCTCGCTATTCTCAACCATTTTCTGCTCGATGTCAGAGCCAATAGCACGATAGCCCATGAGAATCGCTTCCTGGAGAATTGTGCCTGAACCACAAAAAGGATCCAGGATATACTCGAGTGGTTTCAAAGGACCGGCTAAATTGATCATGGTCTGAGCAACTTTCGGCGGAATCATGCCTACAATTTCATCTCGCGCAGGCCTTTGGTAATCTCGACGACCGTAGTCTTCGTAATTTTGTACTACCAAAGTCTTGCCAATGAACACTCGCTGGTTGCCAGAGATGATCACGATCTCAGCACCTTTTTGTAAGAGTTGATTTTCATTAACTTGAACCGAGGACAGGGATTGCGCAGGGAATTGAGGTAGCACTGCGCGCACACTCTGCGATTCATCTTGCAAAACTTTCTTGATCAAGAAGGCAATCCGCGCCGCTTCTTCTCGGTAGCGCAGAGCAGGGTCGAGAGTATAGATCGAAACGCCAAATTGCTTCTTGCCAGTGTACTCGTGAAAGTAATCTTTGATCCTTTTAAAAGTGAAGTAATTACCCATGACCTGGGAAGGGTATTCCTTGCCCTTCTTTTGAAAAGTGTCTAAAAGTCGTATAATTTTAATAACGCCACCTAAGCGGGCTTGGACCGCCTCGTGGTTTATGGGTTTGTCAGTTTCAATCACTACCACTTCTGGCGAGCAAGCCACAACTCGATAAACGATGTCGAGTGAGGTCAGCACTTGCAGAAGTTCAGCAAGTGACATGGTATACACCCTCCCTAAAATAAAGGCGTACTTCATGGAATCGAAAACTAAATTTGTAATGCTAATTCTCGGATACGTGCTAGTGGCAGGTCTAGCTTTTGGGTTGGGCAGATCCAGCGCTCCCAAGGCAGAAAAGGCTGCTGTTTCAGAATCCCAAGCTACTGTGCCACCAGTAAATTATACTCCAAACCAGCCACAGGTTCAATCCGCGCAAACAATCAATTGTTCTGGTAAAATTAAAGGCTCGTCTGGCATGGTTTATCATTTACCGACCGGCGCTTTTTACTCAAGAGTCAAAAATCCCATCAAATGCTTTGACACCGAAGCCGAAGCCCAGGCCGCAGGCTTTAGAAAGTCGTCGAAATGAAACGAATTTATCTGGATCACGCAGCCACGACACCACTCGATAAACGCGTAGCTAAAGCTATGCGCGATTTTGAATCTAAATACTTTGGCAACCCGAGCTCAGTTCACAGGGAAGGCCAGCAAGCGCGGGCCTTGATAGACACAGCGCGCGCAACAATTGCAAATTTTATTCACGCCAAGCCGCAGGAAATTATTTTCACATCAGGTGCTACTGAAGCCAACAATCTGGCTATCCAAGGAATTATAGCAAGACACAAAAAACCACATGTGGTCACCACAGCTCTCGAGCATCAATCAGTTTACAACCTCATAAAGGATCTGGAAAAAAGGGGAATGATCAGTGCGACTTTTGTGAAACCAAACAGGGACGGCGTGATCAATCTTTCTGACATAAAAAAAACGATCAAGAAAAATACAGTGCTCGTCAGCACGATTTTTGTGTCCAACGAGATTGGCTCTGTTTTGCCCATACGTGATATATCCCTTATTCGGGCGAATAAGGGTATAGTATTTCACGTCGATGCAGTGCAAGCAGCAAAGTTTTATAACCTCAATGTAGAAAAGCTTGGCTGCGACCTTTTGACTCTTTCTGCACACAAACTTAATGGTCCGAAGGGGATTGGGGCTCTGTACATCAAATCAGGCCTTAAACTGCAAAATTTAATGCTAGGCGGGTCACAGGAATACGGAAAAAGGCCTGGGACACAGAACACCGCAGGCATAATAGGGTTTGCTAAGGCTGTTGAATTATTGGGCCCTTTAGAAGAACGACAGAAAAATGCCTCGAAACTTATCCCTCTTCGCGATCGATTAATTTCTGGAATTCAAAAGATCGACAGAGCTGAATTAAACGGTCCACAAGGGGAGGGCCGTAGTCCTGATAATGTTAGCTTTACCTTTTTCGAAGTCGACCAGGATTCCTTGATTACAGCCCTTGATCTGGCGGGACTTGCGGTTTCCACTGGCTCAGCTTGTGTCTCTGGGTTGTCTGAGCCGTCTCATGTCATCGAGTCACTTGGTAAAATTACAGAAAGGGAAGCTGCTACAGTCAGGTTTACATTAGGCAGACTAAACACGCGGAAAGAAATAGATTATACTATAAAGGTAATGAAACAATTAATCCCAAAGCTTCGTGTTAAGAAATAAAATCCTAATTTATTTTCTCATCGTTGTTTTAGGTGTCATTGGGGCACACTACTTGGCTAATGTCATAGTCGAGCACGAATCTCTGCCTAGCCCTGATAATAAATATAAGCCCATGGCCTCAGACACGATTGAGTCTGACCATGTGCTTCTAAATGTGCCGTTTACATCTCAGGCACCTCTGGGACACTGGGAAGACCTGCGGCAGGAAGATGGCTGCGAAGAGGCTTCTCTGATCATGGCTTGGCTTTGGATAAACAATCAGACATTATCGCCGCAGGAAGCGGAAAAGGGTATTACAGATATGTCTGATTTTGAGCTTTCGAAGTACGGTGATTATCATGATTTCGACGCAGAGGACACAGCACAGCTTATGAAGGATTATTATAACTATGACAAACTAGATGTAAAAATAAATCCCAGCATCGATGATATAAAAAACGAACTAAGGAAACAAAAAGTTGTTTTGGTGCCTTCCAATGGTCAACTTCTAAATAACCCCCACTACAAGCAGCCTGGACCGCTGACTCACATGC
>CAYOPE010000034.1:0-5620 GCA_964405805.1 uncultured Candidatus Saccharibacteria bacterium
ATTGAAAAACAAATCAAATTGAAAAATTGAAAAATTTTGAAAGATTTCAAATTTATTAGTTCAAATTTTGGCTTCATTTAGCTGAATATTTTCCAGTGAGTGCTTTCCATTTAATTCGAAACAAGTCGACTAAGGATTGCAAATAAGCTTTCAGGGGCACATGGCTACCGCCGTGCTCTTCCCAGGACACTGGCACTTCTTTTATTCGAAAGCTTAGTTTAAGAGCGATGGCTAGCAATTCCATGTCGAAAGCCCAACCAAAAATTGTAATGTGCTTAAAAATTTGCTTGGCAGCGCTGGCCTGAAACGCCTTGAAGCCGCACTGTGTGTCTTTAATGTGTGGGATGAGGACCACCTGGATCAAAGTATTGCTCATTCGCGACAGCGCGATTTTATAGAAGGGCTGACGGATTTTCACTGTGGATGGATCCTGGTAGCGCGAGCCGATCACGACTTCTAGTCCGGCCTCTAAGTGCGGCCAAAATTTTTCGATCTCAGAAATCGGCGTGGCATTATCTGCATCCATAAACACGATGAATTCACCTTTCGCCTCTTCGACGCCTCGCTGGACCGCAGCTCCCTTACCACGTACCCACTGCTGCACAGCTTTCGAATGCGGAACCGAGCTTTTCTCAAGCGTTCTAACGGTTTCGAACGTGTGATCGTTACTGTTGTTGTCTACAACAATAATTTCGTAATCGTAATTTTGTTTCTCTAAATACTTATCAACGTCGAGCAATGTCTTCTCGATCCGATGTTCTTCGTTGTAAGCCGGGATGATAACTGAAAGCTTAATCATGGCTATATTATACCACTTGTTTGTTTCTTTCCAAAATTTTCTGATGCCAGTTCCAAGCAGTTCTTATTATCGTCTCTAAATCCGAATATTTGGCCTCAAACCCCAGTTCACTTTTAATTTTTTGTACATCTGCGACCAATGCTGCTGGATCCCCTTCTCTTCTCTGAGCGTATTCAATTGGAATCATTTTTCCTGTAACCTCTATCGCAGCGTTCACGACTTCGTTCACTGAATGTCCGGTACCAGTGCCGACATTGTATACAAAGGCACCAGTGTCTTGTTCAAGTTTGTTTAATGCTAACAAATGCGCTTGTGCTAAGTCGAGCACATGGACGTAGTCTCGGATGCAGGTGCCATCAGGCGTCGGATAATCGTTGCCGAAAATTCGTAAAGATTCCTGCTGCCTTGCAGCAACTTTCAAAACTTGCGGAATGAGGTGCGTGACTACAGCCTTATCCTCACCTAAGCTACTATCTAGACTAGCACCGCCGGCATTAAAATATCTAAGACTGACTGAAGACAGATCAAACGCTGAGGCGTAACGTTTTAAAATTTTTTCAAACATTAATTTACTTTCACCGTAAGGGTTAATCGGAAGCTTCGGATGCTCTTCGTCTATCGGACTATAGTGAGGCTCTCCGTAAACCGCAGCAGTCGAGGAAAAAATAATTTTATTTACTTTGTGATTCATCATGGCTTGCAGTAAATTCAGAGCATTGGCCACATTGTTCTGGAAATATTTGTTTGGAAAAAGCATGGACTCCTCGACGATCAACGAAGCTGCAAAGTGAATCACGGCGCTGATATTATATTCCGAAAAAATCTTGTTCAGTAATTCTCGATCAGCCAGATCCCCCACAATCAAGGGACAAGATAGGTATTTCGCGTGTCCTGTCGAGAGATTATCAAAAACCACAACCTCTTGTCCGTGTTCTTGCAAGAGTCTGACTGTATGTGAGCCGATAAACCCCGCTCCCCCTGTCACTAAAATGGTTTGCTTCGAATTATCCATGCAAATAAAATTAAAAACCGAAGTAATTTCGGTTTGTTTTTGTTTCTTTTCTTTATCTTAGAGCACAATAAAAACCTGGGCAAATCCCAGGTTTTTATGAAAACTAAATCTAGATTTAGAAGGTTATCCCCAAGCGATATTTCTTGAATCCGAAGTATCCAAGAGTTGTGAGAGTCGCAAGTAAGAAAATCAGACTACCAGAAGAGCCTGTCACTGGCGCTTTATAACTTTTGTTTGCATCTACTTTAGAATTATCTGTTTCAGCCCCAGATACTGTAGCCTCAGGATTATTGATACCGATATCAATTTCGTTATTAAACTTTACCTTAATCACTGTATTAGTAGCATTCTGAGGCAGAGAGTTAACTCTGATGGAAAACTGCTTCTCGATAGATCCGTGCGCTGGGATATCCAGCGGCGTCCAGATCAAAGAATTGGTAGCAGAGTTATATGAAGCACCCTGAGCATCGATCAATGTTGATTTATCCGTAACTTCGGAAATATTCACTTCTAAGACATAGCCGGCAATCACATCGTCATTCTGATTTTCAGCATTCAGAGTATAGACGATGACATCTTTCGGATTTGCAGCCGCTGAAGTCGCACCAGAATTCTTTGTTTGGTTGTAGGCAGAAGCTGAAAGCACAGGACCTGATACTTCCTTGGTGTCTTTTTTGTGTTTCTCTACGTACCAAATTATCCCGGCTAAAATCAAAAGTAGAACTATGACTCCTGCAATAGCTTTAGACATAAGATTTTCTGGTGAGTAATTCTTTGATTTGATTTCGGAACTTAAAGACCACAAAGGCTAGTAACGTCATTACTGAAAGCAAAATACTAAGTGTCAGTGTGCTTCCTGTTTTTGGGGCTGTAAACACACCTAGCACAACTGGCTTATTTACGTGAACATTGACTGTGTTACCGAAGAAATTAGTCATGACATTGTCTGAGCCTGCTGGGAAAGTGCTATTTACTTTCACTGAGAAAGTTTCATTCACAGTTGCACCTGCTCCGATAGTTACCGCTGGCCACGACAAACTCAGAGTGCCTAGATTAAAGGAGGCATTGCCAAAATCTTGCAACATAGACAGCTGCAGCACATCAGTCAGGTCATCCTGAAAGACATAATTTGTCGCTGTTGCATTGCCAGTGTTTTGGACTGACAAAGTGTAGACAATTATATCACCTGATCTAGCATTTATAGCTGTTGCGTCAGTATTAAGAGTTTGATTGAAAGCTCGCTTGCTCAAAACCAAATTGACATTACCACCTGCCACTGTTGAGACAAACACTTGAGCAAAGCTCGTAGCTGAGCTGGCATTATCTGCAGTTGCAGTAGCATTGTTAGTCAAAGTTTGCTGCGAGGATGCGTTTACTGTTGCGTTAAATGTAATCACTCTAGATTGTGAAGCTGCTAAATTACCCAAAAATTCAGATGAACCGTTAAACAGAGATCCGGAAACGGTTCCCGTATCAGACGTGAAGGTTCCCGGGTCATATGTTAAGCCAGCTGGCAGTATATCTGAAAGTCTGACATTAAACGCTGTGGTGATAAGGTTGGTGTTTCGAACAGTAAGTCTAAACTGGACATGCTCGCCATTTGCCGCAGAAGTAGAAGTTGAGAAGCCGCTACCGGTATTTAGATTTCGTACTTCTTTAAATAAACTCAAGGCCACATTTGTGTTTGGGGTCTGATAAGGTGTGGGATAAGGATAGCTCGGAGTTGGGTAACTGTACGGTGTTGGATAAGTGTATGGAGTTGGATAAATATAAGGAGTTATATATGGAGTCTGGTATACAGAGGAAACGACCACGTTACAAGTAGCTGTCTGGGTCATCATGCCCAACAGAGGATTCACGACTGTAGACACGTACACTGTCTTGGTTCCAGCAGCGGCATAAGCCGTAGAGAAATTATTTCCAGAGCCAGTGGAAGGATTTCCATCTGGTGCAGACCAGGTCAAAGTAGCTGTGCTGGTCGCTGTAAAGTTAGCTACCTGCCCGACTTGCACAGTTTGTGTAGCTGGAGAACAAGTCAAAGGACCTGACTGAATATTTGAAACAACCACAGTAGCACTAGCGGATGGCGAATTGCTTGAGGATGTAAGGCTAGCCGTATTCGTAATAGTAGTAGTGCCGGTTGGTAATGCTGAAGCACTAGCCACAGTGGCTCGGAATACCACAGTCTTGGTTTGCACTGAATTGAAATTGCCCAAAGACAAGCTTGAAACACTACCGCTTGAAACTGGCACACCATCCAAGGTCAGAGAATTGCTTACGTATGTCAGCTGTGATGGCAAATTATCTGAGAAGACAACATTGCTCACAGCGCCATTAGCAGATGAAACCTGCATTTGGAATTCCACCTGGTCGCCAGGATTGGCATTGGTTGAATTAGTAAACGAGGCTTGGCCTGCGCTAACGTTTCGAACTTGTTTGGTAATGCTCATAGTCCCCTGTTGAGCGGCAACCACATTTACAGTTACAGTGTCAGTGGCTTGATCCCCGTAATCATTTTTACAATACAAATTATAAGTACGCGCGGCATCCAGAGTATCTAGCGAGCTGCCGTTTAAGTTAATCCAGCCATTTGGATAAACTTCACAGAAAGTTGCGCGCTGTGAAGTCCAGCTGATTGTCACAGCTGTGTGAATCGGAATCGTACATGGTCCATCAGTACCGTTACATTTAATGTCAGCTACTATGGCAGGACCTGTGACATTCACAGTCACAGTAGCGCTCGCGGTCTGACCAGCATCGTTTTTACAGTTCTCAGTGTATGTTCTTGAAGCATCAAGCGTGTCTTTGTTTGTTCCAGAAATCCCAATCCAACCATTCGGATAAACTTCACAAAAAGTAGCACCAGTCGAGGTCCAGGAAATATTTACAGCCGTACCTGACTGAATCGTACAAGGGCCAGCTGTGCCATTACATTTGATGTCAGCAGTGATGTTGGTTGTGGAAGGAGTTGGGTAAATTGGCGGAGTTGGATAAATCGGAGGCGTCGGATAAGGGTATGGATAAACAGGACAGCCACCAGTTGTGCGGTCCAAAGTTACATTTACAGTTTGGTTCGAAGTTAGTTCAACATTTGGTGTATCTTTGTCAGCATGCCCATCAGCACTTACATGCAAATAAAATTCACCAGCATGTAGCGTAAAAATAGTCTGACCGTTTGAGTCAGTATAATTAGTCGCTCCATCGTCAAAACCATTTACAACCACGACTTTCGCATTTGAGATAGTACCACAAACATCACTGACATTTACTGTCAACTGAAAAAAAGTGTCAGCATGGCTGATGCTTATAACGCTTATAGCCAATACTGCTACTAGTGCCAAACCAGCTGTTTTTGCGGCTTTTGATTTACTAATTTGAGATAAATATTGCATATAAATTGCTTAATAATCCTTATGTGTGCAACCTGACCAATGCCTAAACCATAACAGAATAGGATACCAAATAAGCTCCTTCCTGTCAATAGCTGGCCTTGCCTGAGCCATTTTACCTTATCTCTGCACTATTGACAACGCAAGCTAAAAAAAGCATAATATTCTGTTCTACTCTACGTCTTATAACGAGCCACAGAGTAGTTCGTAACAGTACACTATGCCTTTGAAGGAGGGCTATGCGTATCAATCGAATCGTTGCAATCGTGCTTCTGATCCTCGGACTCGTGATGGTCGAACTGGCGCACGCGCAGACGGAAACCCGGTTCGACTGGAAGTTCTACAACCGCGCGCCCGTTCCCCCGCCTAAGGGCAATGAACCACTTTAGGGTGGCACGGGTTCGAACGAGCGGGAAAGCG
>CAYOPE010000034.1:5630-6335 GCA_964405805.1 uncultured Candidatus Saccharibacteria bacterium
GAAGGAAACCCGGCACGATCGGTAGTGTTACAGCCGCGCGACGCGGGTTCCTATCAAGGCCAAAGACGACCTTACGGTCGTCAGGGTTCTGACCGGCGAGGAAGGCGAGAACAACCAAAAGCTCATGCAGGCCGCGATCTGTCTGGTCTTCTACGCAACCGAAAGCTGCGACAAGCGCGTCCTGGATCAGGTCGTCACTTCTCTGCGCGAAGGGAAATGGGAATGGAAAACCTACGAGCAGAACAGCCGCGACCTCGTCTACCCGCTGTCTCACGGCGTGATGGTGAAAGGCGAGCGCAAAGTCGCTGTCACCAAATTCGCCCCCATCATCCACACGCACGATGAAAACAACAAGCCGGTCAATCCGCGCGCCCGAATCCTGTATCCGATGCTTCTGCCAGGCAAGGGTGAACTGGTCAGCGTTGTGATCTTCGAGAAGTGCTACAACGTCAGCGGCCAGGACGGTCTTCGGCTACTGCTGGCAAGTCAACCGCCCACACCACCACCCGCAATCCAACGAGTTCCCCCACCTCCGCCTCCGGCAGTCCAGCAAGTTCCGCCTCCGCCCCCAGCCATACCCGAAATTCCGGTCGTCCCGCAACTCAAAGCCCAACCCACCGAACAGAAGCAGCGGGAAAAGGAAGTCGAAACCAAAGAACTGCTCTACTCTGCTGTGGCAGTGGATGACGGAGGGCTGCAGAGCTG
>CAYOPE010000035.1:0-5839 GCA_964405805.1 uncultured Candidatus Saccharibacteria bacterium
TAACCGGGCTACACCACGGACCCTCGTCGCAGTCTGACAGACACTTCGCGATTTGATTCGCAAATGCGCTACGGTCTTGTCGCTGCTCCTCTCAAGAAAAATTCGTGCTCGCTTCGCTGCGCACCTAATTTTTCTTGTACTCGACTGTATCCCTTGGTGGCTGGGGTGGGTTTCGAACCCACTACCTCGGGCTTATGAGTCCCACGCTCTACCGATTGAGCTACCCAGCCTCGTCGCAGGCTGGTAGACACTTTGCGTCCGTTTCTTACGGCCGCTACGGTCTACTGCTGCTCCTCTCAATTTAAATAGCTATTTTTTGGTTGCGGGGGGTGGATTCGAACCACCAGTCTCAAGGTTATGAGCCTTGCGAGATGCCATTTCTCTACCCCGCGACGTATCAACTTAAAAACAGGCTCGGACTTCTTTATGTCACCTCAGAAACCGAAATCCTGTAAGCTATGTGATTATACCTTTATTCATGAAAAAAATCAAGTATTCAGAAATCTAAACAAACCAGTACTTTTCAATAATTCCGTACCCTTTATTTTAACTAGTTCTTTTCTGATCTGATTTTGGTTAAGTGTCTGAATATATTTTGCACGAGTTTTGATCGCTGCAAAAGTATTTTTTTCAAGCTTGAATCCGAGTTGCGTGGCCAATCTTACTGCTCGCAGCATGCGCAGCGCGTCTTCATCAATTCTTTTTTTCGGATCACCCACGAAGCGAATAAGCTTTCGTTCTAAGTCTTTGAGTCCATTTGTCGGATCATAAAGTTCTTTTTTTATGGGATCAAAGTACAAGGCGTTGATGGTGAAGTCGCGTCTTTTCGCGTCTTGCAAATAATCTTTGATAAAAGAAACTTGGTCAGGATGGCGCCTATTTGAATATCTGCCTTCTGAGCGGAAAGTGGTGATCTCGACTTTGACGTCATCAATGATTACTAAAATAGAACCGAATTGTTTACCTATCGGCTTGGCTTTGTATTGTTTAAAAATTTTCTCAACCTCATCTGGTAAGGCATCAGTGGCAATGTCGACATTGTCGCTTGATCTTTTCAGCATCATGTCACGTACAATTCCCCCAACCCAAAAAACCTGAAAACCTTTTGATTGCAAAAGTTTTACGGCCTTGGTTCCTGCCTTCTCAACAGCAGTTTTTGGATTCCACTTGATCTGCATACTTAAATAATAGCAAAAAAATACGACCCATTGCGAGGAACGATAGTGACGAAGCAATCTTGATGAAGATCGCCACGTTCGCTTCGCTCACTCGCGATGGGTCTGTTACAGGTCCGGCTACCAGTCCCAGGGCCGGCGGTAGCTCGGGGTTTCCCGCTTCGGCACTTCGAGAGGCCGACTTCTCTCGACCTGCTGTCTCCGCAGGCGACGCTGCTGGCCGTTCGGACCCGAATACTGGTCGCGGGTCCGCTTCGCCTTCGCCTTGCTTCTCGCTCGCTTCTTCCTCACTCTCCAGTTCACACTCATAAGTCTCCTCCTGTATCAAAACGCTCCAATCAGTGCACAGCGCCGCGGTATCGGCTCCCTGAGGTAGCCACGACATCGGTTTTCCCAGGCTTCCCAATCGAAGCCCTCGATCGGAGCGTGGGGAAACGAACGGTTGATGTAGTCCGGGCTCTGGCGGGCATCCGAAGAACGCTTCAGCCAGTGACGACGGGAACGTCTTTGACCTTTCTTCGTCCTGATCAACCTCACGTTTGCCTCCTTCGGTATGAAAGCAAGCATACCAAAAACAAGACCCGCGATCAAGCGCGGGCTGTTGTCTATTTCTATGTACTAAAGATTAAAATCTATACCGAGTTTAGTTGACGCTTTTTTGATCCAATCTTCCATGCGATTGAGCTTGTGAACATAAATCTGTTGCTCGTCATAGTATTTCTTAAAAGTATTCGCCAAACCATCGACAGAAGTCTGTAAAGATCCGAACTTCTGGTCCAATTCTGCTTTATTATAAAAATCCTTCAAGTCTTCCTTGGTGACAAGAACCGCTGATAGTTTTACTATATCGTCATTAGTTAGCATATTTTTATCTTAAACCCGACTAAATCAAAAGTCAATTTACTCATTAAAAGTCCCGGATTCCAGATTCTTGTGAGTATGCGTTCTGTGTTTCTTCGCCACATTCACCCGCGCTTCATTTCTCTGAAGCCATGTGACAGCATCAGCAAGGGATTTCTCGTCTTTGTGCGTCTGGGACATGAGCTTCCTCGCTTCTTCACGCGCTTCTTCTGCGCGCGCAAGATCAATCTCGTGACCAAACTCTGCAGTGTCTGCGAGGACCACGATTTCATGATCCTGCTTGATCTCAATCACTCCAGATGATACGGCAAAAAAATTTTCGCGGCCATCGAATTTGTATCGAATTTCGCCCGAAGAAAGATTGGCCACCAGCGGAATGTGATTAGGCAAAACAGTGATCTCGCCAAGGGTCGTAGGCAAAGTCACTGAGTCAACCTCAGTCTCAAGCATTATTCGTTCTGGAGTTGCAATTTTGAATTTCATAAATTTATCTACGAAATTACGAATCTTTACGAAAGTACGAAGTATATTATACCTTTTCGTATTTTCGTACTATTTCGTACTTCGTAGATTATTAAACTTCATCAATCGAACCTTTCATATAGAACGAGCCTTCGTCTTTGGCATCGTGTTTGCCATCGAGGATTTCTCGGAAACTTCTAATAGTATCTTTCAGTGGCACGTACTTTCCTGGACGACCGGTGAAAGTTTCTGCTACGTAGAATGGTTGAGAGAAAAATTGCTGGATTTTGCGAGCACGTGCGACTGTAACTTTATCTTCATCAGATAATTCTTCGACACCCAGGATCGCGATGATATCCTGAAGATCTTTGTACTTCTGCAAAACTCTCTGCACGCCTCGAGCCACTTCATAGTGTTCTTTGCCCACGATGTTTGGATCCAGAACTGTGGAGGTTGAGTCCAGAGGATCTACTGCAGGGTAAATACCAAGCTCAGACAAAGCGCGTGACAACAACACAGTAGAGTCCAAGTGACCGAAAGTCGTGGCTGGCGCAGGATCGGTCGGGTCATCAGCAGGGACATAGACCGCTTGCATGGATGTAATTGATCCATCATTAGTTGATGTGATTCGTTCTTGAAGCGCTCCCATGTCTGTAGCTAGGGTTGGCTGATATCCTACAGCTGATGGAATACGACCAAGAAGTGTCGAAACCTCAGAGCCGGCCTGAGTGAATCGGAAAATATTGTCGATAAAGAGAAGCACATCTTGTTTTTCTTCATCACGGAAATATTCAGCAAGAGTGACTCCGGTCAATCCGACACGAGCGCGGATTCCTGGCGGCTCATTCATCTGACCGAATACAAGAGAGGTCTTGTCCAGCACGCCAGAGTCTTTCATTTCATGATAAAGGTCATTTCCTTCACGAGATCGCTCGCCTACTCCGGCAAACACAGACACGCCGCCGTGCTCAGCTGCAATGTTTCGGATCAGCTCTGTGATGATTACGGTCTTGCCGACTCCTGCGCCGCCGAACAATCCGACTTTTCCGCCTTTGACAATTGGCGCGATCAAATCGATAACTTTAATCCCAGTTTCAAGCAACTCAGCTTTCGTGGACTGCTTAGCAAACTCAGGAGCTGATCTGTGAATCGGGTATTGTTTCTTTGCAGGCACCACAGCTTTGCCATCAATTGGCTCACCAAGCGCATTAAACATGCGTCCGAGAGTTTCTTTGCCTACGCCGACAGTGATCGGCGCGCCTGTGTCTAGAACTTCTAGGTTTCTCTGAAGGCCATCTGTAGCGCCCATCGCGATGGTGCGGACTTGGTGAGACCCGATGTGCTGTGCCACTTCCAAAACCAAAACTTTCTCAGCAGACTTTACATGCAGAGCATTTCGAATCGCTGGCAAGTCTTTTTCGAATTGCACATCGACTACCGGCCCGGTAACTTGAGTTACTTTACCTTTGTTCATATTTTTTCCTCAATCCTTATAATTCTAATTTTACTGCAATACTAAATTGATTACCTAGATCATGAATCGTGTCAATTCCCATACTATCAAGTTTACTTAGTACTTCTCTGTACTTTTCTCGGTACAATGGCCCTGATGCCAGCAACTTTTCCTGTATCAGACCAATGTCACTTAATATACTGGTAGCGAAGCGATCTAACTCCTCTCTATCAAGGGCAGTTCTGCTACCTTCAACTCCCTGTATTGTAGTCTTTGAACGTTGCATTAACTCGCTTAATTGAGTAATCTTTGCGCCCACTGTTGAGATCACAGCCGCATCAATTCTTAGTTGATTAATAGTGTTAATTTCTTCCGCAGTAAGACCCCGTCTTTTTACGTCTATGCTTACAGCACTCGGTTCAAAGAACAGTTGTAAGCCGTCTACTTCCTCGTGAAGACTACGGTCAGCTGCATGAATCGGAAATCTTTTATTTCGCATATGCACCAATCCTCCTCTTACTCTTGCTTCCGCTGTCCCAAACATTACCGTACCCTCTGGAGGAGTAATTGATTCTGATTCTGAAACTACGTCAGGATTTGTTTCTCTGTCTTCTGCCATATTTTTATCCTTCCATGGCAAGCTTAGCAGCAGAAATCTCGGATAGCTCGCGAGTAATGCCAGCTTGTCTTGCTTGGTTATAGCTTAATGACAAATCTTCGATGAGTTCACCTGCAGCTTCGTTTGCGTTTCGCATGGCGACCATGCGGGCTGAATGCTCAGACGCTGCAGCTTCGACGAGTGACTGATAAACCCCAAACTCCACAGTTCTAGTAATCAGAGTCTCGAGTACTTCATCCGCATTTGGTTCAAACAAGAATTCGGACTCAACCCTGTACCCTGTACCCTGTACCCTTTCAAAGGGCAACAACTGCAACACATTCGGTTTTTGAACAAGAGTACTCACAAAGTCTGTGTAGATGATAAAAACTTTTTCGTATTTCCAGGCCAGAAAATCCTGAGTCGCAATGTCTGCGATGGCCTTTGCATCAACAAGTGAAATTTTATCCTTGGTCGGGAAGGTTGCAACGATTTTGTATCCCAAACGCCTGACAGCATCTGAGCCCTTCTTGCCAATGGTAATAAAGTCGAACTTTTCAGCGCCCTCTTGCTTGAGAAGATTCAAGGCTTTAGAAATAACATTTGTATTAAATGCTCCGGCGAGACCGCGGTCAGAGGAAATCAAAACTGCTAAAATTCTCTGCGCCGGGACTTTTTCTCCTTCTGGCAAAACTCGATTGACTAGCGGATGAGAAGAGAGATTTGCTTTAGCAACTAGATTTTGCAAAAGCTCGTTAGACAAAACGGAATAAGGCCTCGAGTTCGTCGCTCGCATTTGTGCTTTACGCATCTTCGCAGCGGAAACCAGCTCCATCGCTTTCGTGAGCTTGGCAATGCTCTGGGTCGACTTGATGCGCTTTCTAATTTCTTTACTGTTTGATGCCATGATTTTCTCTCTTCGCAATCCTGACGAAAGTCAGGATCTCTTCTTTAGACCCTGAATCAAGTTCAGGGTTGCGTAAGGCTTAGTTACTTCCCATAGCTCTTCTTAAATTCCTCGATAGCTGATTTCAACTTTCCTTCGACGTCTTCGGTCAGCTCTTTCTTCTCAACCAGTGCTTTCATCAAGTCCTTCTTCTGAATGCTTAGAAACTTATGAAATCCGTTTTCGCAATCTTTAACTTGATCAACAGCTACATCATCTAGGTATCCATTCACACCAGCGTAGAGAATCGCCGCTTGGTGCTCCACAGGCATTGGCTCGTACTGGCCTTGCTTCAGAATTTCAGTCATGCGCTGACCCCGCTCAAGTCTGGCGCGAGTCTGAGG
>CAYOPE010000036.1:0-5784 GCA_964405805.1 uncultured Candidatus Saccharibacteria bacterium
GAAGACAGGATCGCGACTTTGAATTTCAGTTTCTCAGCATATTTGGAGTACATGCGAAACAGCTCAGCAGCAAATAGGCCAGACTCGTCGCCGCCTGCGCCTGCTCGGATTTCAACAATGATATTTTTTTCATCATAAGGATCTTTCGGCAGCATGGCAATGCGCAGCTCTTCAAGTAGCCGGTCTCGTTCTGATTGCAAGACAGGCAACTCTGAGGCAGCTATGTCAGCTAGCTCAGACTTTTCCGAAATCATTTTTTCATGTTCTGCGATTTCTGATTTGAGTTTCTCGACGCGATTGATTTTCTCAACCAATGGCAAAAGCTCAGACTGGCGCTTACCCAGAGTGGCTAGCTCTCTCGAATCAGTGGTCTGGGAAAGTTTGTCTGAAATCTGCTCGTATTCTTTTTTGATGTGGCTGTAGTTGAGTTCCATAAATTTAAAACACGCCCATGATAAGCATATCATTTCGGCGTGCTTTTGGGTATTTAAGCAGTAGCGAGTTTTTTGGTGATGCGCTTGGACTTCAGTTCAGCGCCCTTGGATGCCCGCTTTTTGAATTTATCGATGGTGCCTGCAGTGTCGAGTAAGTTTTGCTTGCCAGTGTAGAAAGGATGGCAGTTGGAGCAAATTTCAACATGGAGTTCTTCTCTGGTAGAACCTGTGGTAAAAGTGTTGCCGCAAGCGCAGACAACCTTGGCATTGGTGAAATATTGTGGATGGATATCTTTTTTCATTGCTTGAGGATTATAGCATTCTTGACGACTACGGTCAAGACTGATAAGATGATTTGTCATGCGCTACGACCGCATGATCAAGGAGGAGCGTATGTCTGCCAAGACCGGACATGATTCAGAATTCGAAGTAACGGACGTTGCTCTCGAGGAGAGGCTACTGAAGCTCGGTTCGCTTGCCTCACAGGCCTGGCACGCCATAGCCAACAGTAAGCGAAGCCTGGAAATGATCGATTTTCTCCTCAGGGCACTGATGCTGTTCAAGTCGAACAAGCTGATGGGACCGATTCGATCCACGGACGACCTGCTTCCGCTGGAAGGTGACGTTCGTGGGGACGACCCGCGATTGTTCATGAACTTTCCGTGGCTCTGGTCAGTGCATCGGTTCTGGAGAAACATCTCGATCGTCAGAATCCGGGTAGCGAATGTGAAAGAAGTCCTGAGCCTTTTCGGCTCCGCGCTCGCAGCTGGGATCTACTGTGAGGATGATGGTGGACACTACCGTAAGTACTACGAAGTGAGCTTTATCCATCCTCATAAAGGACCTTTCGCTCAGCGTGATCAGACGATCACTGGGATTCGAGCTGCGGGTCTACTGATGAGAAAGCCGTTCTTGTGGGAGCGGGAACGGATGCGAGTCCGGTTTCTGGTTTTTACTGGCCTGGATGGGGACAATACTTTTCTCTTCAGACCGTCACTAGGCCAGAAAGATTTGAGTGACTTCCTCAAGGCTCTCCCAAAAGAGTAGCTGACCAGACATGCATTCTGCCTCCGGGCGAGACCCTTTCTCGACCCGGAGTTTTTATTGACGAAACAGTCGACATCGGCTATCATGATTTATCTCAAAGGGGGAGAAGTGGCTCAATCATGGACCCTGATTTTTTTCTGGGAAACTGTGCGGAATCCCGACCGACCACATAAAGCTCCCAGTCGAACCGGCGAAACGTTCTCTGCCAGTTCACTGGACGAATGCCGGACTCGGCTTGAGTCCATCCAAGCTCGCTGGCTGAAGTGCGGCCTGAAAGTGACTTCAGCCGAAGCCCGAGGCCCGAACAGCGCGCACGAAGTTCTTCTGTAGAGGCGCGTATGTCCAGAAAAACTAAGCTCACTCGCGAGGCAGTCTACGCGATAGTCAAGCAGCACAACCCAAAAGCGGAACTGATCGAGACCGCTCCGCTTGGACAGAACGTGCTGCACATTATCAATGCCTGCAACGAGCGGTTTGGCACCAGGATCCGATGCGAGAAGCCTGCCGGCCTCCTCGTCCTTGATTTGTTTCAGATGCTCCAGATTTAGAAAGTTTATCTGGAGCTTCGTTTTATCTTGACCTTAAAATCTTTCTATGTTATCATCTTTGGGCAATTAATCATACATGTTCTCCGGATGTTTTTGGGGCCTGTTTGCAGGATCAAGTCAATGAACCTGTAAATCCCAAAGCAGGTGAAGGGAACAGAAGTATTAAGGATCAATATATGCGCAATATTTCCCTGATGGAGATGCTGAAGGCTGGGGTGCACTTTGGCCATAAAACGAGTTTGTGGAATCCGAAGATGGCTCCTTTTATCTATACCCAGCGCAACAATATCCATATTTTGGATTTGGAAAAAACCAAACAAAAGCTAAACGATGCATTGGACTTTGCCCAGGACGTGGCGTCGAAAGGCGGCAGCATTTTGTTCGTCGGTACGAAAAGACAAGCCAAAGAAGAAGTCCGCAGAGCCGCTGAGTCATGCGGTATGCCGTATGTGGTGACGCGTTGGTTGGGCGGCACATTTACCAATTTCCGAACTATCCAGCGCACCATCAAGAAAATGGAACGCTACGAGAGAATGATGGCTGATGGTGAAATTAAAAAGTATACAAAAAAAGAGCAACTTATGATTGGTAGAGAAGTCGAGAAAATGAAAAACTTTTTCTCAGGAATCAAAGACATGAAAAAGTTGCCAGACGCAATCTTTGTTTTGGATACCAAGTATGACCACATTCCGGTTGAGGAAGCGAGATTGTCCAAAGTGAAAGTGATCGGGTTGGTTGATACAAATTCAGATCCGACCAAGATTGACTATGTCATCCCGTCCAATGACGACGCGATCAAAGTCATCAGCTACATGGCAGCTGTCATGGCAGAAGCCATAAACGAAGGCCGAAGTAAAATGGCAACCACGATCATGACGCAAACAGAGGGAGCGGCCGTAGCGAAGTAGAATTTCGAATGTTGAATTTAGAATTTTGAATCAATATTAAATATTATCAAATATTCTAATTTCACTCGAAATTCAAAATTAATTATTCAAAATTACCTATGAAGTACACAACTGAAGATATAAAAAAACTTAGAGAAGCTACAGGAGCGGGGATCAGTGACGCGAAAAATGCCCTAGAAGAATCAGGAAGCTTTGACGAAGCAGTGACTACTTTGCGTAAGAAAGGCCATGCTACGCTGGCGAAAAAGTCCGATCGAGTGGCGAAAGAAGGCTTGATCGTGTCCTACATTCACGCAGGATCCAAGGTCGGCGTTTTGCTTGAGATCAATTGCGAAACAGATTTTGTGGCACGCAATGATGATTTTAAAACCTTGGCTCAGGAAATCGCTCTGCACATCGCTGCAGCTTCACCTCTTTACGTCAACCGTGATGAAGTACCTGCAAACGCGATTGATAATGAAAAACAAATCTATGCGGAGCAAATTAAAGGCAAGCCTGCAAACATGGTAGAACAGATTATGGCTGGTAAACTTGAAAAGTTCTATGAGCAGACAGTGCTTCTCGACCAGCCTTATGTCCGTGAGCCAGAGAAAAAAATCAAAGATTTGATCGCTGAAGCAGTGGCGAAGATAGGCGAGAATATTCAAGTCCGCAGATTTGCACGCTTTGTTCTAGGGGCTTAGTAACCGCAACCCTGAACTTGTTTCAGGGTCTAGATCCTGATACTGATTTTCATCAGCACATGCTTTCGTCAGGATTGCGACAACTATGATATTATTCACAATAATTCTCTTCATCCTATCCTTCCTGGTGATTGCCAGCATGTTTTTGGTCAAATTTGCTCACGTCAACCAGCGGCCACAAGTCCGAATCAAGCTTTCAGGTCCCAGTCATCATTATTACGAAACTCTCTGGCCCTACTTTCGACAGAAAATCGGATTGATGATAAGTAAAATTTGGCATTTCATCCTGGAAGCAAAAGATCTAGCACCAGCTGCAAGTAAAACTCTGCATAGTCAAACTGAAAAAGTTAAAAATGCTTTCAGGATACGTATCAGATCGTCAGAGTCTGAACCGCAGTGGTTACCTGAGGCAGCTGAGCTGTCGATTAAGCCAGGGGTGAAGCAAAACCCAGAAGATCTTTATCTAGAAGCGATTAAAAAAAATCCCAACGACAGGCAAGCCTATGAAGCATTGGGGCGACTATATCTGCAGAATAAAAATTATCAGGATGCCATCGAGACTTATGAATACCTGACCACTGTTAATCCCACACACGATATTTATCTCAGCAATTTAGGACTGGCTTATTACTCAGTGAAAGAATACACCAAGGCCGTGACTTCATACGATAAGGCCTTGAATATAAACAGCAAGATCGCCACGCGCTGGATAAACCTAGCGCTCTGCTTAACTGCTCTGGACCAAAACGCCAAAGCTGTGAAAGCAATCACTTCTGCTATTCAGCTTGATAAAGCAAACATCAACTATATGTCATTTCTAGCAGAGACGTATCTGAAACTAGAAAACCAAGTTCGCGCAGAGGAAGTCCTGGAACAAATTCTTTCCGTAGAGCCGACTAACAGGGTTGCGAGAGAGAAGTTGATGAGATTGCGGATTTGAGTTAGAATATATTGTTTGCCGGCTTAGCTCAGTGGTAGAGCAGCTGTTTTGTAAACAGCAGGTCGTCAGTTCAAATCTGACAGCCGGCTCCAGAAATGCGGGCAGGTAGCGAAGTGGTCAAACGCGGCTGACTGTAAATCAGCTGGCCTTGCGCCTTCATAGGTTCGAATCCTATCCTGCCCACCATAAAAATTCCCAACCTAGTGTTGGGAGTTTTTCTTTTCTTGACATTTATGCTATAATATAAACCAGTTTGATATAGATTTATTAAGAAACAAACAACAATATGGACAACAAAAAAACCAAGATTTTGGTGGTTGAAGACGAGGAAATTTTGCTTACAGCCTTAAGCGAGGAGCTGAAGCAGGCTGGGTATGACGTGGTTGGGGGCAGAGATGGGGTCGAGGGTGTGGAAAAAGCCGTCTCAGAAAAGCCGGATTTGATCTTGCTCGATCTGGTCATGCCGCGGCTAGATGGGATCGCGGCACTGAAGCAGATGAAAGAAAAGCCAGAAAGTAAAGATGTGCCTGTGGTGATTTTGACGAACCTTTCTGACTATGACAAAGTTTCTGAGGCGTTGTCACTGGGTGCTATGGACTATCTCGTCAAAGCCAACTACAGACTAGAAGAATTGACTAGTAAAATTAAAACAGTACTGGAGAGAAAAAACTCAGGTATGGGAATAGCCATGCCACCAGTTGCATAAAATGGCAAACGATACAGACTATAAAAATTTAATCAACGACATCATCGCTAAACAGACTTTGATTTTGGGTCCAGATATCGTCCTGCTTAAAGCGAAGAATGTACCAGGTCTGACTCTGACTGCTGATGGTAAGGTTGCAAGCCTTGATGGCGTGCCGCAAGAAGTTTTGCAAAAATTAGTCAATGAATATATCGCGCTCTCTGGTCAGATTGTCAAAAATATTTTGACGCCAGTACTCGCGAAGTATCCTGATATACAAGTGTCATTAAAATAAAAATAAATGGAATTAAATTTATTTATTCAGGGTTGTATTGCTGCGATCATTATTGGAGTTTTTTATAACCTTTGGGCCAGTGCCAAAGCCTATGGGGGAGTGATCGGAACTGCGATTCATCTTGTCGGTTGTGGTATTTTGTTTATCACAGTCTCGATCCTCGCGCGACTGCTTGTCATATTTTCCATCTTACTTGCGTCACTGAATTTAGTAGCACCCTCAGGTTATTTATATTTTTTCGGTT
>CAYOPE010000037.1:0-5720 GCA_964405805.1 uncultured Candidatus Saccharibacteria bacterium
AACCAATGGCAAATCAACTACCACAAACTTGATTGCAAAAATTTTATCCGCCTCTGGCGGAAAAGTTGCCGTATCTTCAACTGTGAGTTTGAAAGTGGGGGATCACGAATGGCTGAACCCGAAAAAAATTACCATGCCTGGAAGATTTTTTTTACAGCAACTGCTCGCACGAGCAGTTGCACACGGATGCCGATACGCAATAGTTGAATCTTCATCCGAAGGAATATTGCAGCACAGACAAGTGGGAATCCACTACGACTGTATGGTATTTACCAACCTTACACCTGAACATATCGAAGCGCATGGAGGATTTGAGAATTATAAAAATGCAAAACTTGTATATTTCAAACAGCTCGAAACTTTGCCTCCAAAAATTCTATCTGGAAAAAAAATTTCCAAAACTATTGTCGCAAATATTGATGATAAATATGGAAAAGATTTTCTTAATTTCAATGTTGATCAAAAAATTTCGTTCAGCAAATCAGAATTGATTAATATCAAGTCCGATGAAGCAGGAATTTCCTTTACTTATAACAATACTGATTTTAAGCTTAAATTAAAGGGGATTTTTGATGTTTATAACGCCTTAGCAGCGATTAAAACTGCGCAAGCTTTGGGTGTTGATTTGCAAACTTGCAAACATGCACTAGAAAAAATTGATAATATTCCTGGCCGAATGGAATTGATAGACGAAGGACAAAAGTTTAAAGTTTTAGTAGACTATGCTTATGAACCAGAAGCTATGAGGCAACTCTATCAGACAATCAAAACATGGCAACACGGAAAAATTATTCATGTTCTGGGTCCGACTGGTGGCGGTAGAGACAGAGCTCGCAGACCTGTCTTAGGAAAGCTCACAGCTGAAAACGCAGACACTGTAATTCTGACAACTGATGATCCGTATAACGATGACCCGAAAAATATTATTGATGAAATGGCAGCCGGCGCTCCGAATGCTATAAAAATTCTGGATCGCCGAGAAGCACTAGCAAAAGCATTGTCACTTGCTCAGACGAACGACCTGGTTCTCATCACAGGAAAAGGTGCAGAGCAAACTCTAGCAGTCAAAAACGGTTACATTCCGTGGGATGATAGAAAAGTTACTCGAGAAGAATTAAAAAAAATCTCTAAATAATTATGCATTTATTATCTTCAGAACAAATATTACTTTGGTTGTTCGTGTCAATAGTTGCAAGTGTTTTAGTAACACGTTTTAACTTACACTACTTCGGAGTATGGCATGTATACATTCGCAAACATATCTTGCGACATTTGTTTACAGGTAGCCTGATGGTCATCCTGTCAGGATTTGTTCTAGCATTTGGACCGAGCCACGCTTGGTCCGCGATTTTAACATTAATTGTCTTCGGAGTAGGCAGTGGTCTGATACTTGATGAAATAATTTTCCTTATGGCCACGAACAGAACTGACGCAGACTATACGTCTAAACCATCGCTAACAGGAGCGATTTGGTTTACGCTGGCTGGTTTAGTTGCCCTTTTTATTAGCTATTTATTATTAAAATAAACATATGGCAGATGAGCAAGAACAGCGCGATGCGCGCGAAAAACATGATCGCAACATGTCCAGGCTTCAAACTTTGCGAGATGATGTGCGAGGAGAAATAAGCGATATTATAGATCGGTATTATGAACGAATACCCTCAGATATGGCTTATGCCCGCGACGAAAGTGGCTACATAATTGATGATTTGCGCAGAGTCCAGCGCCGGATCGATGAGACAATAGAGAATTTGTAAACTATTTGGCCTCTAGCGCTTTGGCACCCTGCCAAGATAAATTGTATGCCTGGCGCATTGCATCTGCTATTGCTTTGCTTTCGATGATGATCCCAAGATTTTCCTGAAAATTCATGAAAGCAAGTTTGTTATTATAGATGTTAACTTCAATTCCGGTATCAAGTAGCTCTTTCGGAACAGCAATCGTTTCAGAAAGCTCATCTGAATCATGTTTCTTATTTTTTCGATGCCAAATAGAATTTACAGTACAAATTCGTTTAGCATGCATATCCAAAGCTACTCTTCGTTTAATATATTCCGCACTATAACCAGGTAACTGTTTAAAATAATCATCAGAAAGCCACATTAATATTTCGCTGGGCTTCTCGCGAATGGTATCTTCGAAAATATTTTTTATTCCTTCGATGCCTTCGAAAAAAATAATTTTTGGCTTAATTTCGTTTCGATTATAGATGGCCTTCAACTCAGGAAGGTCTTTTTTTATATCATTTTCTAACTCCTTAATAATGCTGAGTAGTTTTTCTGGTGGCTCAGCCAAATATTTTGTCTTTCCTTTGACTGTAGTTTTACCTACAACCCCACGTTCTATTAATGACGCAAGTACAGTATATGTAGTTGTCCTTTTTAGACCTGCCAAACGAGCTATGTCCTGGACAGAAGCGACGCCTAATTCTAGGGCTGCAGCATAAGCCTTGGTTTCATTATTTGAAAGCCCCAACTTTAGAAGAGTTTTTTGAATTTGCATAATACTAAATTAATGTCGAAAACTTCGACAACATTATAGCATAGATATAAGCCTTATTTAAAGGTCTAAAATTCCTTTTTTTAATTATAACGACAAAATATATCCAAAATTATTGACATATGAATCAATTCTGATTAGACTATCCAGTTTGGTACATTCTTAACTTGAAGGAGAGACTATATGGGAACTTCACACGTGGTGAACGTGACCTCTCTCTTTCGAGAGGTCGGAATCAATCAAGAAGTCGAAGTCAAGGTCAACAAACACACCTATCCGTACAAAGCTTGTATTGAAGATAACTGGGTCTTCTATACGGGTTGTGCTCTGAGGCGTCTCATAGAGAAATCCACTGCAGAGGGAAGACTTATAACCGCAGTCGGAGACATCGGAACGGGTGCCGGATTGGAAATGATGATCGCTTGTGAAATCTTTCGAGATACAATTCAGAAAATCAAAATTTCTGACTTGCATCCAAGCATCGTCAATCTAGCTGCAGAAAATCTCCGAACATTTCTCCATGGCCGCACTGTCGAAATTGAGCTGAGCGTAGGATCGCTGTTCAAATATTGGACGACCGGTCTGTGGGATCTCATCCTTACGAACCTGCCTCTGATCCCAGCAGAAGGTGACTTACTCGAAGGGACTAAAACCTCAAGCTGTTTTAATCCCAAGCAAGCAGGGTCCTCTCCCGAAATTTTCCAAAAGCACTTGCTTGATATGCAATACGCATTTCTTCAGCAAGCTTACGGACAACTACGGGATGGTGGTTCTGTACTAGTCGCCTTGGGCGGACGAGTAGACGAAGCGTTGATCCGAGAACTGTTTGAAGTTTGTGGTTATGAATACGAAACGCTCGTAGTGGGCATCAAAAGACAAACCGAGCCTGAGGAAGTCTTGCCGAACCTAGCAGCTTTAGAAAGGCAAAACGGTGTTTCGTTTGATTTTTATGACTTAACCAAAGTTCCATCACAACTTCATGGAGTGGTGGATATGACGGTTTCAGAATTAAAAACAAAGTTAGCACCCGCACGCGTGAGCGCAACTGAGGCGCTAAAGCTGCATGAAAAAGGGCAGATCGTAAGCCATGTCGTGCAGATTATCCAAGGGCAAAAGCGCTGACAGACCGCTTTGTAGTCTGTTGTTTTTTGTTTCAAAAATCATTATAATCAAGCCATGACTAAACATAACCCGGTTTTAATTCGCAATGAAGAAGACGAAATGCGACAAGTGCGCAAAGATTTAACTTTCGTGGTCACTTTAAATCTATTTTTCTTTGTGCTCTTACTCGCTCTCTTTTTCTTCAACAAAGCAACAGGCAAAGTGGACGCGTGGTTTGCTCACTTTCTGAAATTCTAAATTAGGGCCCGTAGTAAAGTGGTATTACGCGGCATTCGCATTGCTGAGGCGGGAGTTCGATTCTCCCCGGGTCCACCAAGAAAATATGAACAGTCAATATCTAGCTTTAGTTAGTACAATTTTAAGCGCGGTTTTACTTTTAACAGTACTCTGGCAAGCGTGGAAAATTCATAGACTCGACAGGGTTCGTCGAGAATTTTTCGCGTCAGGACTTGGGAAAGATTTAGAACAAATTTTAATTGATCAAAATCGCGGGATTACGAAACTTAGCGCGGAAATGGCAGAACTTGATCAGAGTCTGACCCAGCTTTACAAAGACAACCGCCAAAATATTCAAAAAATTGGCTTCATCAGATTTAATCCTTTTGACGATGCTGGTGGCAATATGAGTTTCGCCTTAGCTTTGCTTAACGCCCAAGATGAAGGTGTTGTGATTTCTTCACTGCATGGTCGTGAAGGCACGAGAATCTATGCCAAATCAGTAAAAGCCGGACATAGTGAATCGAAATTGACTGAAGAAGAAATTCAAGCAATTAAAGAAGCACAATAACATGGCACGAAATGATCAAAATCCAGAAACAATAGTGGCCAGCTCAATGCGCATCGAAGGGGAACTCAAGTCCTCAGGTAATATTCGCATCGATGGCATCGTCTCAGGCAAGGTTCACACTTCCCAAGATCTGCAGATTGGCTCAACTGCTCAGATTGATGCTGACTTGATTGCGGCCAATGCAGTCATCGGAGGCAGCGTCAAAGGCAATGTCACGGTAAAAGGATCGTTACTGCTTTTAGAAACTGCTAAACTTTTGGGCAATATCAGCTGTACATCTTTAGGAATTCGGGAAGGTGCGTATTTTTCTGGCAATTGTCGCATGAATGAAATCAAGGTAAGCGAGCAACCGAAATAATCATGTACTACTATATAGTAGATCCACAAAAAATTTCTCAGAGTGACTTCGAACGAGTACAAAATAGTTTGTACTCGTCTTTGTCTGACTACAGAATTTCAGGCGAAGTCATGCGAGTCACTGGCCTTCGGACCATAAACCAACTAGTAGAAAATGCTTTTGCTCATGGAGTGAAAACCCTGGTCGCGGTCGGCTCAGATGAGACACTGCACGATGTTATCAATGCTTCTGGCAGCAGGGAAGTTACTTTTGGATACATTCCACTCATCGAAACTGAGATCGCGGAAATGCTTGGTATTAAAAGTATTGACCAAGCGGCCAAAACCATTGGTGCTAGACGCATAACTGAACTGGATTTGGGGCGAGTCAACAACAACTTTTTTCTTTCCAAACTTTCTTTTGGTACTGATTCTGCTGAATTTGAGGTCAAGTTTGCCATTGATGGACAATTCCAAGCAAGCACAAAAGTGGTCAGCGGAGTGATCAGCAATAATCAAGCGGGTGATGGTGTCGCTGATATTTCACTGCTGCCAAAACTGGGGAGATGGAATGCTTTCAAATTCCGCAGACAAATTCAGACTGGAGATTTTTCAGGGATACCAAATTCATCACTTATACATGCCAATAGAATCGAAATTGCATGGCCGGAAGGCCTGCCTCTGCGAGTAGGCAGCAGAGTCATTGCCAAAACTCCTGCAGTGATCGAAATTGTACCCAAGGCCTTACGCATCATCGTGGGCAAAGATAGAAAAGTACTTTAAGAAAAAATCCGATCGCATGATCGGATTTTTTCTTCTGGAGCAGGTAGGGGGAATCGAACCCCCACATCGTCCTTGGCAAGGACGTGTTCTACCATTAAACCATACCTGCCTATTTGGTGCCTCGGGTCAGAATCGAACTGACGACGCCAGCCTCTTCAGGGCTGCGCTCTACCACTGAGCTACCGAGGCAC
>CAYOPE010000038.1:0-5476 GCA_964405805.1 uncultured Candidatus Saccharibacteria bacterium
CGCCTGGGTACGAAATTCTTTTCTTCTGGGTGGCGCGCATGATTCTGATGAGTACCTTTTTACTTGGGGAGGTGCCATTTAAGCAAGTTTACCTACACGGCATTGTCCGCGATATTCAAGGCAAAAAATTCAGTAAATCTCTAGACAATGGGATTGATCCCATCGATGTAATCAAACAATACGGTGCTGATGCTCTGCGCATGTCGCTACTCGTGGGTGTCGGCGCTGGGAATGATAGTAAATATGATGCCATGAAGGTGAAAGGGTATCGCAACTTCGCCAACAAAATCTGGAATGCAGCTAGGTTTGTCTTGCAAAACTCTGAGGACATGACCCCCTCTAACTCCCCCTTAAAAGGGGGAGAAAAAACCAACACCCCTCCTTTTAAGGAGGGGCTGGGGGAGGTCAAACTTACCGAACCAGATAAAAAGATTCTCAAAGACTTGGAACTCGTAGTCAGAGAAGCAACCAAGCTCATGGATAAATACGATTTTGCTCATGCAGCAGAAAATCTTTATCACTATTTCTGGCATACATTTGCGGATAAGATCATTGAGGAAGCCAAACCCAAGCTTGCCAACGACGAAACAAAAAAATCAGCACAACTCATGCTGACAACTGTCTTGGAGACTTGCCTCAAACTTCTCCATCCGTACATGCCATTTGTGACAGAAGCCGTATGGCAGCTTAATCATGACGATCTACTCATGATCCAGAAGTGGCCAAAGTCATAGTGTATCAAACATTGCTCGATCGAGCAATAGCTGATACAAACTAAAAGACAGTCTTAAGGCTGTTTTTTAGTTTCGCAAAATACGTTTTAAGAACTGCTTTGTTCTTTCTTCTTTGGGCGCAACTAAAACTTGTTTTGGGCCCCCTTGCTCTACAATTAAACCCTGGTCCATAAAAATCACACGATCTGCGACCTCTTTAGCAAAGGCCATTTCATGGGTAACGATCAAAATAGTTTTATTATGCTCCTGAGCGATCTCTCGAACGACATTTAAAACCTCACCCACAAGCTCCGGATCAAGAGCGGAGGTAATTTCATCCAACAATAGAATTTCAGGATCCATCATCAAGGCCCGCGCTATGCCCACACGTTGCTGCTGGCCACCGGAAAGACTTGCAGGCCACGCATGAGCCTTCTCTGTCAAACCTACTCGATGTAACAATACTTTGGCCTTATCTATGAGCAGCTTCTTCTCCTGATTCTTAACGATCCATGGGGCTAACACAAGATTTTCCAAAACAGTTTTGTGCGGCCAGAGATTGAATGATTGAAAAACCATACCAACTTTCTCGCGGAGCAGAAGAGTTTCTTTTTCAGACAACCCTGCAGATTGCAAATGTAAATTACCCAGGTCTACGGAGCCCGAATTGAATCCGGTAAGTAAGTTTAGGCATCGAAGCAACGTAGTCTTACCGCTACCAGAGGGACCAATTAAAGCTACAACTTCACCCTGGTATACATCAAAAGATATATCCTTGAGGATCTCTCTGTTGCCGTACTTTTTTTCTAAATTTTTTATACTAATGACTGGTTTCATATTCTATTTCAGCGTTTGAATTTTTATTCAGCTTCTTTTCAAAAATCCTCACAACAAATACTAACGGTAAAATTATTATCAAATACATGATTGCCACTGTGGTATAAATTTCTAATGGCCTGTATGTATTACTGATTAAAATATTTGACTGATGTAGAAGCTCACCTACCGCAATCACAGAAGCCAAAGATGAATTTTTAATCTCATTAATATAAAGGCCTAAAAGATTTGGTGTCATATTTTTGATTGCTTGCGGGAATATAACATATCTCATGGTTTGAAATTTATTTAAACCCAAAGCATACGCAGATTCAAATTGTCCGACAGATATAGATTCAATTCCTGCTCGAACAGTTTCAGCAACAAATGCGGACAAGTTCAGAGAAAGAGCTAAAACAGCTGAATTAAAGGCACTCAGACGTAAATCAAAAATTAGCGGGAATACATAGAAAACCCAAATCAATAAAACCAAAATGGGCAAGGCCCGAAATAATTCAATATAAATTTTGGCTATATAAGAAAAAACTGGGTTATTAGAGCGTTTAACAAATGCAAAAAGAATACCCAACATTGTACCCAGAATAATGGCAAAGAGCGTTAGCTCAAGCGTGACTAACGCTCCCTGAATAAATACTGATCTATATGTCCAGACTATATTCCAATTCCAAGTGTACATGGGTTATTGAACCTGATACTTTTTGACCTCATGTAACCAATGTGCATCATACTTTTTTTCGAAAGATGCCCATTCGCCGCTGGATTGCATGTATAATATGGAGTTATCTACAAAACTAATAAAGTTAGAGTCACCTAACCGCATGGGCAGGGCGTTTGGGTTAACATCAAATGTATTATTGGCAAAAACATCAGTTGCTTCCGGGTGCTGTTTGGCAAAATCAGCAATGGTGATAGAGTCGGCCAAACCTATATCAGCTCGTCCTGAGGTTACTTCTAGCAAAAACCTGGCCAAATCAGATGATTCTACGTCAATCCTATGGATTGTTGCATTCTTAAAATGGGCAGTGGCATAAATGTCTCCCGATTCGCCAGTGGCTACTGCAACATTAATCCCTGGCTTATCAACGTCTGTAATCGATTTAAATCGGGTGTCTCCTTTTCTAGCTAAGCCTGAGTTGCCTGCATAGGATAAGGGAGAACTATAAGCTACAGCAGAAGCCCGCGGAATTTTTACAAAAAGCGAAGTACCGATATCGCAAGTCCCTGATTGGATAGCAGCAGACATATTCCCAAAAGTTGTTTCTTGCAAATCTACTGTTGCGCCAAGTGCTTGGGCCATCTCAGTTATAGCGTCAATATCATGACCGGAAACCTTACCAGTTTTTGAATCCTTAATAACCGCGGGTGGAAAAACTGCATAGCAAACTTTCATTTTCTTTGTTGATTGAATTTTAGCCAGCGTATCTTGAGTAGTTACTGAAATATTATTTTTTTTCATTGCAATCACTGAAAAAATAATAGCAACCAGTGCTAAAACCGTAACAATTGATAAACTAAGTTTATTTTCCATGTTATTTATATAATGATATATGTTTATTATAACACTTATTTAAACCTAACAGGTATGGCGATTGAGGCATCGCGTGAACCATCCCCAGAAGGATTGTCTCTGCTAATAATCAAAACTCCGTACTCAGCCTGACCAGGATCAAAAGTCAATGTGCCAGTAAACGGCACAAAATCAGAAGTCATCCAGTTGCTCTGGGCCGCAGCTGGACCCTCGGCCAAGGTATTTCCTTTATCATCTTTCAGTACCATGGGCATGGTCCCTTCGAAGAACCAGTTACCGCGGGCTTTACCCGAGACAGTCATAGGACTACTGACTAGGTCGCCGAACTTCGGAGTATCGATCACTACTTCTGGTTCTGTATTTTCTTGTTCATCAAAACTTTGACCATTGATAGTACAGGTCACAGGATCGCCATCTGTGATAGAGCCGCCGGCTGTTTGGCAAGACTCAAAGTCTGTCACTGCTAGCTGCTTAGCCATAGGGCGCTTGATGACGAAAAGCGCTAACACGGCTAGCACTGTCAGCACTATAACTTGTCCGATTCTGTGCTTGTTCATGGGAATAGTATAACATAAAACGACTCTTGCGAGTCGTTTTATTATTTTATGCGTTGTCTGCGACTTCGGCTGCTTCTTTCTCAGCTAGAGCTTCTTGTCTGTAGCCTGTTCCAGCTGGGATAAGTTTACCGATAATGACGTTTTCTTTGAGTCCTCGGAGGTAGTCAGTCTTGGCTGTGACAGCAGCTTCGATCAGGACGCGAGTAGTTTCTTGGAAAGATGCGGCCGCCAAGAACGACTCAGTGTTTAGAGATGATTTGGTAATGCCCATAAGCAACTGCTCGACTTCTGCTTTGCGGCCACTGCCCACTTTTTCATTTGATAGCTGCAAGCGCGACTTGTCAATCAAATCACCAACTAAAAGATCTGTATCACCTGGATCAGCGATGCGGACTTTACTAAACATTTGACGGACAATAATTTCAATGTGCTTTTCGTTCACATTCTGACCTTGTGAAGCGTAGATAGCCTGAACATCTTTGATGATGTAGTCCTGACAAGCTTCAATGCCTTGGAGAGTAAAGACTTGGTGTAGGTTGAGGTTGCCTTCAGTCAGAGGCTGGCCTTTCGTGACCAGATCTTTTTCTCGCACCAGCAAGCTGTAGCCTGTGGGGACTGAGTATTCTTTGAAATTTTCAGATTCGCGAACCACTGTCAGTTTGTCAGAAGATAATTTCACGAGGCCTGCTGCTTTCGCTTTCACAATCTCGCCTTTGCTGTTTGTGAAAAGCGGATCGCCTTCTTTCACATTTTCCCCGTCAGTAAGCTGAAGCTTGGGTGTATCGAGCAAGTATTCATCCTTTGCCACATCTTTGGCTTCGACCCGGATGGTCGATTCTTTGCTCGTGGTCTTAACGGAAGACACGAAACCATCAATTTCTGAAACTAAGGCTTGACCTTTTGGTTCACGTGCTTCAAGTAACTCTTCCACACGAGGAAGACCTTGAGTAATATCAAGTCCAGCCACACCTCCAGTGTGGAAAGTTCTCATGGTCAGCTGTGTACCTGGCTCACCGATTGCTTGGGCAGCGACGATTCCGACTGCAGCACCTAGCTCCACTGGTTTGTTGAAACCCAAATCATAGCCATAGCACTTGGCACAGATACCTCGAGTCAGAGTACAGCGCAGTACAGTGCGAACCTCGACTGCCGGAGCAGTAGACTTTTCGATCTGTAAAGCAATTTTATCATCAATCATGGTCCCAGCTTTCACGACCACCTTGCCTGAAGCATCAAGTACATCTGTAGCAGCCACGCGACCAAAAATTCGACGCGAAAGCGGACGACCCAAAGCTTCAGACGAAGCTCTGGTGATGAGCCGACCTGACTCAACTCCACAATCTTCAGCATTGATGACTATATCCTGCGCCACATCTACCAGACGTCTGGTAAGATATCCTGCATCAGCAGTTCGAAGCGCTGTGTCAGTCATACCTTTTCTGGATCCGTGAGTAGAAATGAAATATTCGAGAATGTTTAGACCTTCTTTGAAAGAATCTCTGGCTGGAAGCTCGATAACATCTCCAGCAGGGTTGGTGACCAAACCTTTCATGCCTGACATCTGAGCCAGCTGGGAAATCGATCCCCGAGCACCAGAAGTTATCATTTGATAAACTGAGCCGTATTCGTCCAAAGTCTTAGTTACTGCTTCTGCTACTTTATCACGGACTGATGCCCAAATTTCTATGACACGGTTGTATCGTTCTTTATCAGTTAGTAAGCCCATGCTGTATTGCTCATAAGTTTCTAGTACTTCTTTGTCTGCTTGTTCGAATTATGGTTTCTTCATTTCTGGCACGCTAAGATCAGACATACCCCAGGATCATCCTTCCTTTTGCTTT
>CAYOPE010000039.1:0-5125 GCA_964405805.1 uncultured Candidatus Saccharibacteria bacterium
TTTGCAAATCGCGAAAAGGTTTCACTTTCCAGTAATTCAAGGCTTCATGAATGGCAAACTTTCTGACCCGAAAGAAATTAACGATCAAATATGGCGAGTTTTGAAATTGAGATAAAAAGCTTGATCGGAGACAAGCAAAAGGCAGACAATCTGATTGCCAAGATGCAATCTGATTCGAGTTTTAAATCAATTGGGTCGCACAAGCAGCTGAATCACTATTTTATGAAAGGTGATTTGAAAAAACTTTCAGAGAAACTCAAACTTGAATTTCCTTTTGAAAATCCTAAAGACTTTTCAGTTAGAACACGACAAGCTGATGGCAAAGTAATTTTAGTCATCAAAGCAACTGTGGATGACACGACCTCAAGCAACGGCACGGCTAGGCAGGAATTTGAAAAACAGGTAGATATGACTTTGGAACAGCTCGATCAAACACTATTGGACTGCAGGTTTGCATATCAAGCTAAATGGTCTCGCGAGCGCCAGGATTTTAAGTACAAAGATCTCAATGTTTCAGTTGATAAAAACGCCGGATATGGGTATCTTGCAGAATTTGAATCAGTGATCGAAGATCAATCAAAGGCTGAGGAAACGAAGACAAGCATTCGAAAAATAATGTCAGAGCTTGGAGCAGCAGAGCTGGCTCAGGATAGACTTGAACGCATGTTCGCTTTTTATAACAAAAATTGGAAAGATTATTATGGAACGGAGAAAACCTTTGTAATCGAATAATATGGAAACCAAGCACTCGGAATATCAATATCTAGATTTGCTCAAAGAAATCCTGGACAAAGGATTTCGGAAAGTTGATGCTGGAACAGGCGATGCCTCGTTTAGTGTTTTCGGTAAACAAATCAGATTTGATTTGGTAGAAGGATTTCCTCTTCTTACCACGAAAAAAGTTTTCTGGAAAGGAGTAGTCGAAGAATTGTATTGGTTTATATCTGGTCAAACCAATGTATCTTATCTCACGCGCAAAGGCGTGCACATTTGGGATGACTATCCGTATAAAATTTATAATGGTAAGCGAGAAAAGCAAGGCTGGCCACAACTGACGCGCGAGGATTTTATAAAAAAACTTGAGAGTGATGACGAATTTGCCAAGCAACACGGTGAATTGCCAAAAATTTATGGCGAGCTCTGGCGTCACTGGCCCACTCGTACTCCTGGAAAAACCATAGACCAGCTGGCATGGGCCATAGAAGAAGTGAAGAAAGATCCAGCCGCGCATAATTTGATCGTCAATTCCTGGAATCCCGAATACCTCTACACCATGGCGACTAATGAAGATGCGTCGCGGTTTCCAATTTGTCATAACATGTACCAGTTTAACGTAATCGACGGCAAATTATCATTGCATCTATATCAGCGCTCAGCAGATATTTTTTTGGGAGTTCCGTTTAACATCGCATCCTATGCTTTGCTGACTCTGATTCTGGCTCAGCTAACAGGATACAAACCAGGAGAATTCATACATACATTTGGTGATGTGCATATTTATGAAAAACATCTTGATGCTGTGAAAGAGCAGCTAATGCGCGTGCCTAAACCGTTCCCACAAATCGAACTTGATAAGTCTATGATGAGCGTCAATGATTTTACTCCAGATAAAGTTAAACTGGTAAATTATGATCCACACCCAGCAGTAAAGGCCGAACTAAGCGTTTCCGGCGGCTTCTTCGACGTAGAGCAATGAAAATTTATTTTGCTTGTTGGATCACTCAGGCGTCAGCTGATTTTAAAGAGAAGATCGCTGGCCTGACCAAAGTTTTAAAATCCAATTTTGAAGTCTTTGATTTCTATGGTCATAAACCAGGAGAAGCCAAGGATGTTTATCTTTATAACAAAGATTTGATCGATAAATGCGATCTCGTTGTTGCCGAGTGTAGTCAGCCATCACTCGGTGTGGGATACGAGATTGGTTACGCGCTTTCGATCGGAAAAAAAGTTAAAGCATTTGCTCTCGAAGACATTGTTATTAGCCGTATGATCACGGGTAACCCGAGTCTCGAATTTTTTAGATATAAAATACCTGAAGAAGTAATTGCGTTTATAATCAAATGAAAATATCCTTTGTCGTGGCTGTGTCGGAAAACGGAGTGATTGGGAGTCATAATTCGATTCCTTGGCTCATTCCTGAAGATCTTAAGCACTTTAAAGAGATTACCATGGGACATGTTTGTCTCATGGGCAAGCATACCTTTGATTCAATCATGAGCAAGCTTGGCAAACCTCTTCCAGGACGGACAAATGTCGTAATCACTCGCCAAACAGATGTGCAATTTCCAGAAGGCGTCGTTGTTTACCACAGTCTCAACGAGGCATTGAGCCAAATTCAGACTGATGAGCTCATGGTCGCGGGTGGCGGGCAAATTTATCAGCAATTGATGGACAGCGGCAGAGTTGATAAGATATATATGACCGAGGTTCACAAGCATATTGATGGCGACGTGCTGTTTCCGAAGTTTGATAAGTCTAAGTGGAAAGAAACTTCGCGCGAAGACCATCCAGAATTTTCCTTCTTAACATATGAGCGAGCGTGATATAGATTTTTTATACGAAATAGGGTCTCTGCGAAACGTGCCACGCGGCTGGCGCCAGCACCTCGGCTTTGATGTGGCTTCAGATCTGGAGCACACGATCCGACTGATCTGGTTGGCTCTCATGATCTCGCGCATGGAAAGAACCGGGGATGAGAATAAGATTATCAAAATGGCACTTGTCCATGACATCGCTGAAACCCGAGTCTCGGATCACAGTTATGTCCAGAAAGTTTATGTCACCTCTGACGAGCATCGGGCAGCGGATGACATGTTTCGAGATACTACAGTTGGAGATTTTCGTCAGATACTCGAGGAATATGAAAAGCGAGAAAGTATTGAGGCCAAGATTGTGAAAGATGCAGATAACCTGGATGTAGATTTGGAGCTCAAAGAAATCGAAGAAATGGGATCTAAACTCCCTGGTAAATGGCATCAGAACAACCGTAAGTTCGTCCGGGATGAAAAGCTTTACACTGAATCAGCGAAAAAACTTTGGGATGAAATCCAAACTTCAGACCCCAGCAACTGGCATCGTAAAATGAATAAGTGGATCACTGACCCAAGCGCGGGTAAGTGAGTACCTCCCCGCACCGCTTCTTAGATTAGTCACAACAGCGGTGCTGCCCCTCCTATTTTAGGAGGGGCAAACCCAGGTTTCTCCCCTAGAATGCAGTAGAATTAAATCAAATGGAAGAACTACTCAGGGAAATTAAAAAACTAAAAAGTCAGATGCTCGACTTGAAGGAGCATCTTTGACCTGCCTCAAAAGAAACAAAAAATCCTAGAATTGCAGGATGCCATGTCTGACCCCAACTTCTGGGCAGACCAAGCCTCGGCAAAGTCAAAATCCAAGCAACTTTCAGACCTAAAGAATCAGGTCGAAGGCTGGTTTGCTTTTGAGCAAGAATTGCACGATTTAGAGGGATTAGCAGCTGAGGCGATAAAAGAGACAGACAAGGCTTTAGAGACTGATTTAAAGGCCAAATTTGCCCAATTAGAGGCCTCATACCAGCAATTCCGCTTAACTACCTTTCTTTCTGCCAAATACGACAACCACGACGCTTTGTTGTCGATTCACGCTGGTGCTGGCGGAGTCGATGCCCAGGATTGGGTTGAAATGCTTTTGCGCATGTATTTACGGTTCGCGGAAAAGAAAAAGTTTAAAGCAATTGTAGTAGATGAAAGCCGAGGAACTGAAGCTGGGATTAAGAGTGTGGTGATAGAAATTTCAGGGCCGTTTGCTTATGGATACTTGAAAAGTGAAGCTGGTGTGCATCGTCTTGTGCGACAATCGCCGTTTAATGCGACTCACACCCGAGAAACTTCATTTGCTCTCGTAGAAGTTTTGCCTGTGATTGAGTCAGGTGAGTTTAAGCTCAACATGGACGATGTAGAGATCGAAGCAAAAACTTCTCGCGGACATGGCGGTCAATCTGTAAATACAACTTACTCGGCTATCAGAGCCACGCATAAGCCAACAGGAACTAGCGTTACCATTCAAAACGAACGTTCGCAAACTCAAAACAAAGAGCAGGCTCTGAAAATTCTGACAGCCAAGCTGGCGCAGCTTGAAGAACAGAAGCAGCAAGAGGAAAAATTGAAAATTCGTGGCGAATTTCACAGCGCTGAGTGGGGCAACCAGATCAGATCCTATGTGCTTCACCCGTACAAGCTTGTGAAGGATCATAGGACCAATGCAGAAACCTCTGACGCTGAGGGAGTGCTTGAAGGCGACCTAGATGAGTTTGTAAAGCAGTACTTAGAGCAAAATAGAAGCAATCTGGTATAATAAATACACATGATCAAATTCGACAATGTAACAAAAACGTTTGGAAAAATTGCCGCAGTTAAAGATATATCCTTGCAGATCCATAAGGGTGAGTTTTTGTCGATCATTGGCCAGTCTGGCGCTGGAAAATCAAGCCTAATGTCTCTCATTATTGGTGAGGAAAAGCCAGACAGCGGTAGAATCCTGATTGATGACATAGATGTGTCGTCTATTCGAAGCCGTGACATCCCTTATCTTCGTCGAAAAATTGGTTTTGTATTTCAGGACATAAAGCTTTTGCCGCTTCGTACCGCCTATGAGAACGTCGCGTTTGCGCTCGAGGTCTCTGGCGAAGACAACAAGTTTATAAAAAAAGAAGTGCCGAAAATTCTAGAAATGGTAGGTCTGACAGATAAAGCGGAAGCTTTTCCTCACCAGCTTTCTGGTGGCGAAAGACAGCGAGTCGCTATAGCCAGAGCACTGTCTCACAATCCAGTTTTACTTTTGGCAGATGAGCCGACGGGAAATCTTGATTCCATAAATGCTTGGGACATCATTCAGCTACTTGTCAAAATAAATAAAGCGGGGACCACTGTGATCCTTGCCACCCACGCGAAAGACCTGGTGAACAGTGTAAAAAAACGCGTAGTTACACTAGAGAACGGCGCGATCGTTTATGACCAAGAGAAAGGCAAATATGTCCTATAGCCGAATAGTTGTAAAAAGACTTATTAGCTCTGGGGTTACGAGTTTTCTGCGCAATATTTGGGTATCTTTGGCTGCGACTTCAATGGTCGCCATCACTTTGTTCATA
>CAYOPE010000040.1:0-1816 GCA_964405805.1 uncultured Candidatus Saccharibacteria bacterium
CCATTATATCTAGGTATAAATATGTTTTGCAAGATTGTGGATTTTGGGGATAATGGGGATATCTTGGAGCTCACCTTCTCCCTTTGGGAGAAGGTGGCGCGAAGCGCGGGATGAGGGGTTAAGTTTTAAGCAGAGCCAGTATTCTTTCGGCAACTCCCTCAAGATTATCGCTAAGCTCATGATTCCAGATTCTGAGTACTGTATAACCGAGAATTTTGAGGTATTGTTCTCGTTTTAAGTCCTTTGCCTTGTTTAATAATTCATTATGCTGTCCACCGTCTAGTTCTATGATTAGTCTATGTTTATAGCAACAGAAGTCCACAATATATTTATCAATAACAAATTGTCTTCTGAATTTATAATTATAAAATCTTCTACTGCGCAGTAAATACCAGAGCTTATTCTCCTCAGGAGTTAGATCTTTTCTCAGTTTTCTAGCTAACTTAGTTATACTTTGATCTTGCATAATTCAAACCCCTCACCCCCAACCCCTCTCCCGTTGGGAGAGGGGAGTTAACTGCAAACAAAAATACGGCCTATTGGCCGCCGGAATTACTTTATTAACTTGACGTAATTATACACCCATGTGGATTTTTTGTCAAATTTTAGTATTTTTTCTTAATCTTAAAGCCATCGAGTGTATCCTCGACTAGAAAACCCAGGGATTCTATTTCGCGGCGGAGTTCATCAGCGCGAATCCAGTCCTTATCTTTTCTGGCCATTTCTCGAAGATCGATCAGATCTTTCACTGGCTGTGGGATTACTTTGGCAGCTTTCCAGGTTTCTTCTATTTTGAGTCCGAGAATTTTATCAAATTTGATCAAGGTCTGAAGTTTCGCCGAGCTAGGAAATTCTGATGTTTTCAGCAGGTCGTGTGCAATGGCCACTGCTTGCGGTGTGTTTAGGTCATCATTTATGGCATTGAGAAAATCCTCCTCAAACTGAGCACAACCAACTTTTGGTTCATCAAAGGTCGAGATTTCTTCGTAGAGATTATGAAGCGCGTTTTGCGCTGCTTGCAAACTTTCATAGGTAAAGTTGAGTTTGGAGCGGTAGTGGGTGGTCAGGACGAGGTAGCGAAAAGCCAGGGGATTGAAACCTTTGTCTACCAGAGTTTTCAGAGTCAGGCTTGTGCCTTCTGACTTGGCCATTTTGCCTTTTTCTAAGAGCAAATGTTCACCGTGAAGCCAATAGTGAGCAAATGGTTTGCCGTTTGCAGACTCAGACTGAGCTATTTCATTTGTGTTATGCGGAAATTTCAAATCAATGCCCGCGACGTGAATGTCAAAAGTTTCTCCGAGATATTTTTTGCTCATGGCAGAGCACTCAATATGCCAGCCAGGGAAACCTTCGCCCCACGGCGAATCCCAGCGCAAGATATGATGCGCGTATCTGCCCACGGTTTTAAACCACAACACGAAATCGTAAGGATTTTTTTTCTTTGGATCTTTTACGACTTCCTGGCGCGCTCCTAGCTTCATATCATCTAGACTCTGGCCGACAAGCTTGGTATATTCGGGAAATTTAGAGATGTCAAAGTAGACCGCTTCAGCTGATTCGTAAGCAAAGCCCTTATCGATAAGTGTCTTGATCATCTCGATCTGCTCAGCGACGTGCTCAGATGCCTTGGGCATAGCAGACGGATTTTTTATATTTAAAGCCATGAGGTTTTCCAGGAAGCCTTTGGAATACTTTTCTGCGATAGCCAAAACGTCTCCTTTGGTTTTTGCATCTTTTTCCATCTTGTCCTCGCCGGTATCGCTATCAGAGGTCAGATGCCCGACATCAGTGATGTTCATGATTTCATTAACTTTGA